>JABMPI010000156.1 GCA_013203755.1 Bacteroidota bacterium | reverse complement strand
TGCCTTTGTTTTTTATTAACCATCATGGTACTAATTGCAAATTAGCACCAGCGGAGCTTTATTTCCTATTGTTAAATTGTCACTTTATATTTAATTATTTTTGAAATACTTTTGTATTAATGGTATTAATTTGACTTTGCGAATAGGCTTGGAAATATAATCATTGCACCCTGATACTATTGCCTTTTTCCTATCTCCCGAAAGACCAAAAGCGGTTTGAGCAATAATGATAACATCTTCGTTAAATTGTCGGATTTGACGAGTTGCTTCATATCCATTCAAATCAGACATTTGAATATCCATCAGAATTAAATCGATGTCAGGATTATTGCGGCAAATTTCAATGGCTTCACTGCCTGATCTTGCCTTCAAGACTTCATTGCAAAACTCTTTGACATATATTGAAAGCAACATTTCCGATACTGCATCATCCTCTACAATTAATATTTTCAGGTTTTTAACTTGATTATATGCTTTTATTTCCGAAGAAACATCGTTAATAACGGATTTCACCTCTTTTTTAACACTGGAAGGAAGTGTGAAATAAAATATTGTGCCTTTCCCTATTTCGCTAACTACCCAGATTTTGCCACCAAGCATTTCTACGAATGCTTTCGCAATGGATAAGCCCAACCCTGCTCCCTGTCGTGCTTCTATGTCTGCAATGTCAGACTGAATAAATCGTTCAAATATGGCTTCCTGCCTGTCTGCAGGAATACCAATACCGGTGTCTTTCACATAAAATTCAAGGTGATTCGCTTTTGTATTATAACCAAATTCTACAGAGCCTTTGTCGGTGTATTTAATGGCATTCTTTACAAGGTTCGAAAGAATAGAATATAATTTTTGACTGTCTGTTTTAATAAAGGTCTCATTTGCCGGTAAACCGTTTTTAAAAGAAAGATTTAGGCCTTTATCTTCGGCATCAGCTTTTAATAGATAATATACTTGTTCTATCTGCTCGTTTAAACTAATCTCCCTAATATTCACTTCCATAAGGCCGGATTCTATTTTCGAGATGTCCATAATTTCGTTAATGATATTGAGCATACGAGCACTACTTTTTTTAATTATTTTGAAATAATCTTGACGATCATTATCTGTAATATTAGTTTCCTTCAAAAGTTCTGAAAAACCAAGGATTCCATTCATTGGAGTTCTTATTTCATGACTCATATTAGCAAGGAATGCAGATTTTAACATATCGCTTTCTTCTGCTTTTTCTTTGGCTTTTATGAATTCATATTCTGTTTTTTTCTGTTCAGTAATATCTCTGAATTCAACAACTCTTACATTTTCCCCTTTATATGGAATAACGCGTGCTTCCAATCTTACTGGATATTTTTCTCCATTTTTACGTATGCCTACAACTTCATAGGAGGCTTCGTAACCTGCTAAAATATTTCCCATTACTCTATCCCGCGATTTTTCGGCTATGAGCAACAATCCGTCCATGTTAATAAGCTCTTCAACAGTATATCCTGAAATTTCAGAAAGCCCCAGGTTACAATCTAAAATAATTCCTTTTTTATGAATTGCAATGCCTCCAAAAGAAGCATTGTGTAAAACTTTAAAACGAGTTTCGCTTTCTTCGGCTTTTTCTTTGGCTTTTAGAAGTTCTTTGTTTTGTCTTTTTAATTGTTGTTGGTTTTCCTTTAATGCCGTAATATCTTCTTTTATGGCAAGAAAATTAGTTATTCCTCCTTCTTCATTTCTTATTGGTGATACTGTTACATATTCCCAGAAATAATCGCCGTTTTTTTTCTTATTATTGAATTCCCCAGTCCAATTCTTACCGGCAATTATGGTTTGCCACATTTCATTATAATATTCTTTGGTTTGTCTTCCTGAACTGAGTATTCGTGGATTTTGTCCCAGCACTTCTTCAGAAGTATAACCTGTCAGCTCAGTGAATTTTCGATTTGTATATTCTATATTCCCATTTATATCTGTAATTATAATAGTGTTTGCACTTTGCTCTACCGCTGAAGAAAGTTTAATGATTTGTTTCTCTGCTTTTTTGCGTCGGGTAATATCACGAATTGCTACTGCCCTGGTTGTTCTATCATTAGTTCCTTCAATTTCTTTTGCCTCAATTTCTACAGGGACTATTGAACCGTCTTTAATAATAGCTTCTATTTCGAAAGGAGATGAATTCTTTTTAGCCATGCTATTGTAAATAATAGGATGAAATTTTTCGGGAATAGTAAAATTTTCCAATATGTTCTTCCCAATTAATTCTTTATATGAAGTACCTGTCATATCTAAGAATGTTTGATTCACGTCAATAACAACCCCTTTGTCGTGTATTATAATTCCTTCAAAAGAAAGGGTTGAAAGTAATTTGTATTTAGCTTCGTTTTCCTCTGCTTTTTCCTTGGCTAATCTTAGTTCTTCTTCTGCTTTTTTGTGCTTGGTGATATCCTGTACAGTTCCGATAGAACGCAATGGTTTTCCATGTTTATCAAATTCAGTTTTACATTGCTCTGCTACATATTTTAATTCTCCCGTTTTTAATAATAATAATCGGTGTTCAATGCGGTAAGGTTTTTTAGTTTTTAATGAATTTATATAAGCATTATTTACTTTTTCTCGGTCATCAGGGTGGATCCTATCCAAAAATACTTCATAGGTTGCCTTAAATTCTTGTGGTTTTAAACCGAATATACGATATGTTTCATCAGACCATAATAATTGGTTTGTTATTAAATCTAAATCCCAGTGCCCCATTTGGCCAATCCTTTGTGCTTCTTGCAAACGAGCTTCCTTTTCCAGCAATTCTTTTTCATTCCGTTTACGGTCGGTAATATCCTTTGTATATTTTGCCTTTAAAGAATTATGCTCTTGTTGTAATTGCTTTAGTTCTAAATTAAGTTCTTCTTTGGTTTTATCCTGATCGTTTATCATACTCCTTACCTTAAGTCTTTAATTCTTAACTTCCTGCGTCTTTTAAGCATATGCTACAAATTGCTTCTAATATCACTTAAATTGTTTTTATCTCCGCTAATATAGCAGAAATAAGGTTTCGTTATTCCCGGTATCTGTTTCTTTTCGAAACCTTTTCCCACGCTGGGACAAATTTATAACTAAACCAGAAAACCATGAGGTCTTGCCTCATGAATGAATGGGCAACAATATGTGAACGTAGTTAACACCCTGGAAAAAAGCTTTGCTTTTTTCCAGAAGCCCCGTGCTCTTGGCACAGGGTAGTTCACAATTTGTGCCTTTGTTTTTTATTAACTATCATGGTACTGATTGCAAATCAGCATCAGAGGTGGGTTTGTGCAACATAAGCTTCAATCAAGGTGGCTTTCGTTCAACCGGGGCTCAATGCTGGGTCGTGCCGACCGCATAAAGCCCTAGTTATTGTGGTACTGACTTTTCATTTAATTCCTTAGTTATTACATATAATAGGAATAATAAAACTCCAATTGGTCTGTAAAATATCGTTAAAAGAATGGCATATTTTGCATTAACGTTTAGTTTCTTTATATCCTTATAAATTACAAATGCCGTAATAATATTCAAAAGGAATAAAATCCCTACTGGCATAGTAAATAAAACACTCTTTAATATATAATCTGAAGTACCAGCAATGTAGTGTTTTACAAGTAGGTTCAGAAGTATTGCAATACCATAGAAAAATGATAATAATAAAGCATACTTGCCAATTGTTTTTGTAGTAATATTACTCATTTTTAAAAGACTTTTGATGTAAATAATTTTCAATTATTAAGAAGCATACCCCGATTATGGGTATGCAAAATCCTAATATCGAAATAGATATCTTGTTTTTTACAATTCTAAAGGAATCAAACAAAATAAATAATCCTATTATTAAGTTTTTGGAATAATTAGAATTTTTCATAATAATTGAATGTATATGAATCTGATTTTCAATATTGAATAGTTCCATTAATTTTAAGCTAACAAGAGGTATTAATATGCCCAGAATCATGGCTCCAATACCAATAATAAAATATTTTATTGCAATCCTTTGAATTTTAGACATGTGTTTTTTATTTAAAGTTTACCCACAACGTTGTTGTAACGTTATCTCCGCTAATATAGCAGAAAAAAGATTTCGTTATTCCGGTATCTGGTTTCTTTTCGAAACCTTTTTTTTGTTACCCGGAGCTCCCCCCTCACTATCGCAAATTTGTAATTTGTGCCTTTGTTTTTTATTAACTATTATGGTACTTATTGCAAATTAGCACCAGCGGAGGGCATCGGAACTGGCGGCGTAATCATCTTTGTTACTCATAAAATTTCGATTTTGTTCGCGTCGGGGGACACGAGGTTAAACATAAAAGAAATTAATGAACACAATTTAAGGAATTAAACTAACAAATGCCCACTAATCTGTCTTGAATATTACTTAATACTATTCGATTTTTCTGCATCGAATTTTTTTCATAAAAATCCTTACTTTTGTCGCATTCAAAAAACGACAGAAACTCAGTACAAATGAAGATATCCTATTCCTGGTTAAAAGATTACATTAAAATCAATCAGTCTCCCGAAGAAATTTGCGACATTCTAACTCAAACGGGTTTAGAAGTTGGTGGTCTGGACGAAGTAGAAACCGTAAAAGGCGGAATGAAAGGATTGGTAATTGGCGAAGTAGTTACCTGCGAACCACATCCGAATTCAGACCACTTGAGCAAAACTACGGTAAATATTGGCGCCCATGAATTGTTACCCATTGTTTGTGGTGCGCCAAATGTAGCTGCCGGACAAAAAGTGGTTGTGGCAACTGTTGGAACTACACTTTATATGGGTGACGATGAATTCACGATTAAAAAATCTAAAATCAGGGGCGAAGTTTCTATGGGGATGATTTGTGCCGAAGACGAAATTGGAATTGGTACCGACCACGACGGAATTATTGTTTTGGATGAAACGGCGAAACTGGGAACTGCGGCAAAAGATTATTTCAAAATAGAATCTGATTGGGTAATTGAAATTGATTTAACACCCAACCGAATTGACGGAGCCTCGCACATTGGGGCTGCGCGTGATTTAGCCGCTTTCCTGAAAAAAACAGAAGACATTGAATATACAAAACCATCGGTTAAAGATTTTAAGGTTGACAACCATAACTTAGAAATTCCTGTTGAAATTCTGAATCCGGAAGCTTGTCCGCGTTATACGGGTGTTACTATTTCGGGTGTTGAAGTGAAGGAGTCGCCAGAGTGGTTGCAGAATCGTTTAAAGATAATTGGTCTTTCGCCAATTAATAATGTGGTTGACATTACCAACTACGTACTTTTTGAAACCGGTCAGCCTTTGCACGCATTCGATGCTGCTGAAATTACATGCGGAAAAGTAACGGTAAGAACTTTGCCAGGCGGAACAAAAATGATTACGCTTGATGAAGTTGAACGCGAACTTCATGAAAACGATTTATCTATTTGTAATGAAATGGAGCCAATGTGTATTGGTGGTGTTTTTGGAGGAATTAACTCGGGTGTAAAAGAATCAACTCGAAATATATTTCTTGAAAGTGCCTTTTTCGACCCGGTATTTATTCGTAAAACAGCTCGCAGGCATGGATTAAATACCGATGCTTCTTTTCGTTTTGAACGAGGCATCGACCCGAATGGTGTAATATATGCCTTGAAACGTGCCACAATGCTAATAAAAGAAATTGCAGGTGGAACTATCTCGTCTGAAATAGTTGACATTTATCCGGAGCCGGTTGAAGATTTTAAAGTTGATGTTACTTATAAAAACATCACGCGTTTAATTGGTAAAGATTTGGGTGAGACACAAATCAAAAATATTCTTACTTCGCTTGAAATTAAAATTGAAAACGAAACTGAAAAAGGATTGGCACTTTTAGTTCCTCCCTACCGTGTTGACGTAAAACGCGAGGCTGATGTTATTGAAGAAATCCTCCGTATATACGGTTATAACAATATTGAAATTCCGACGCAGGTAAATTCGTCGTTACAAACGGCTGAAAAACCAGACCCAAACCGTGTTCGCGAATTGGTGGCTGAAATGTTAACTGCACAAGGATTTAACGAAATTTGGTCGAACTCGCTTACCAAAGCAAATTATTACGACGGATTAAAAAATTACAAAGAAGAGCAAACCGTTAAAATGCTTAATCCGTTAAGCGCCGATTTAAACGGGATGCGACAAACGCTGCTTTTTGGAGCTTTGGGAAGTGTTTCTTACAATGCAAACCGCCAGAATAAAAATCTGAAATTCTACGAATTTGGTAATTGCTATTTTTACAAAGGAACGGAGCTAAAAGATAAACCTGCCAATAATTATTGGGAAGAAAATCATTTAGGACTTTTTATTACAGGAAATAAAGAAGCTGAGAGCTGGACAGCAAAAGAGGAGACCACCTCTTTTTACGACATAAAAACCTATGCCGAAAATATTATAAAACGTTTGGGTGTAGCAATCGAAAAAACCAAGCTTACCGAAACTGAAAACGAACTGTTCGCCGAAGGATTAACCTACACATTCAATAATAAAGTTATTCTTGAATTGGGTATTGTTGCCAACATCTGGCTCAAAAAATTCGACATTGAAAACCCGGTTTATTATGCCGATTTCAATTGGGACAATGTTTTTCAAATTCACAGAAAACACAAAGTTCTTTTTGAAGAGTTGCCAAAATTCCAGGCAGTTCGTCGCGATTTAGCTTTGTTGGTTGACAAAAACATTAAGTTCAATCAGATTAAAGAGGCAGCGTTTAAAGTAGAGCGTCAATTGCTACGTAATGTTGATTTGTTTGATGTTTACGAAGGAAAAGGAGTGCCGGAGGATAAAAAATCCTACGCCGTTAGTTTTATCCTCCGCGATGACCAACGTACTTTAAATGACAAACAAATAGACAAAACCATGCAAAAACTGATTACGGCATTTGGTCGCGAGTTTGGAGCTGAGTTGAGATAGTTTGAAAGTATTTCTTAAAATCTTTGTGAGACTTTGAGAATCCTTTGAGAAACTTTGTGGTATATTTTTTAAGAGTTATATCACAAAGAGACACAGAGAAAGCACAGAGTTACACAAAGGGTTAAATTCATATTTATCAATGCAAAACCACACCAAAGGAATTATTTACGCATCAATAACCGCATTCTTTTGGGGGTTTTTGGCTATTGCATTAAAAGTTGCTGTTCGCGAAGTTGAACCGGTTACCATTGTTTGGTTTAGGTTTGTAATGGCCTTTTTATTGCTCGCAGGCTGGCAGGCATTTAAGAATCCATCTTCATTCAAAATAGTAAAGAAGCCTCCACTACTGCTAATTTTGGCAGCTTTGGGTTTAACCTGGAATTACATGAGTTTCATGCTGGGTATTAAATACACTACGCCAAGCAACGCGCAACTTTTTATTCAGTGTGGGCCGATATTGCTTGCCATAGCAGGTTTTGTTTTCTTCAAAGAAAAACTAAACCGTAATCAGGTAGTTGGTTTTGCCATTGCAATTTTTGGACTGTCATTTTTTTATCGCGACCAGTTATCTGCCTTTTTCGATGTACAGGGAGAATACAACCTTGGAGTTGCATTTACTCTTACAAGTGCTTTGGCTTGGGCAACTTACGCAATTTCACAAAAAAAGTTGGTGACCAAATATTCTGTTGAAAGTTTAAATTTATTTCTTTTTGGACTGCCTGCAATCTTATACCTTCCGTTTGTAAATTTTGCACCACTTGCTAATTTACATTGGAGTTGGTGGTTTCTGCTACTTTTTCTGGGTGCAAATACGTTTATTGCTTACACTTGTTTGGCCTTGGCTTTAAAATACACAGAAGCCAACAAAGTAAGTGTAATAATAATTGTTAATCCAATAATTACATTTGTTACCATGGGAATTCTTACCGAATTAAATGTGTCGTGGGTGGCTCACGAAAGATTTTCGATGATAACTATTTTAGGTGCTTCTCTGGTACTTACAGGTGCATTTTTTGTGGCACGGAAAAAGAAAGTGGGTTCTTCTGATACTTCCAAAAAGAAGTAGAGAAAATCCCTTCCGTACCCTTTGGTTCCCCGAGGGGAGCCCTTCGCACGCAATCAATACAATAACCAACTATACTATTAACTACAACATTTAAACCTTGCAGCGACCTAAGGTCCCCACTTGGGGGGATTTAGGAGTAAGAAATTAAAACACCCAAAACAATAAAACACCATACTTGTTTTAACATATAAAACTATTATCTTCAAACCGTGGCTGAAAAACAAAAATTTACATGCGATCCAAACATTTGGGTAGATGAATTCTCCGACGAGTTTTTCAGGTTTGCTATGTATCGAGTTAAAAATCGTGAAGTTGCAGAAGACCTGGTTCAGGAGACTTTTCTATCTGCGTTAAAATCCTTAAAAAATTTCAGACGCGACTGCCCCGAAAAATCTTGGTTGTACAACATTCTTCGAAATAAGATTATCGACCATTTCAGAAAAAAAACAAATCAGGAAATTAAACAAAGCAGCACCGCTGTTGAAACTGATGATGACGCTTTTTTCGGACAATTTTTCAGAAAAGGAGGACAGCAGTGGGACAACGATGCTGCACCAGAAAATTGGGATATTGCGGCAGATAAAATAATGGAGCGGGAAGAATTTATGCAGTTTTTAATGCTGTGTATTTCTCTTCTTCCTGAAACATGGGCAAAGGTTTTTAGCCTTAAAAATATTGAAGATTTTTCGACAAATGAAATTTGCAAGGAATTAGATATTACACCGTCTAACCTTTGGACAATAATTCACCGGGCAAAGCTTCAACTCAGGGGATGTTTGGAAAAAAGATGGATTAATAAATAAAAGAAAGAATGAAAAAGTTGATGTACAAAATAATGCTGACTTGCAAACAAGCTACTTTTTATAGCTCAATAAAGAGCTTTAAGAAGTTAGAATTTGTGCGTGGAATCCAACTTAAGTTACATTTTATGGCTTGCAAAAATTGTCATGAATTTGACCACCAAAGCCAAGTAATCGACCAATCATTGGTTAATTTTCATAAAAACAATACGCTTCAATCCGAAGAAAAACTTTCCAAAGAAAAAATAGCAGAGCTGAAAGACCTTATTAATCAACGGACCAAATAGTTTAACGATATATTTAATTACTTCAAAATACTTCTACCAGAAGCATAAGAATTTCTACACTATTTTATAACTCAATTGGAATTAGTAATTTAAGGCAAAATTTTTGAAACCAATTGAAATGAAAACATTCAAATTTATCTTCCCTGTTTTGTTCGTTATATTACTGATTTCCTGTAACAAAAAAGAGTCAATAATAATTACCATTTCAGGTGAAATTCCAGCCAGTACAATTGGAAAAACACTTCACCACGAACATTTGTTAGTCGATTTTATTGGTGCCGACAGCACTGGTTATCATCGTTGGAATAAAAATGAAGTGGTTGAAAAAGTGCTTCCCTATCTTTTGGAAATAAAAAAACTCGGATACAAAACTTTGGTTGAATGTACTCCTGCCTATTTAGGACGGGATCCGGAATTGTTAAAAATACTGGTTGAAAAATCAGGCATTCAGATTATTACCAACACTGGTTATTACAGCGCAGTTGGTGCCAAGTTTATTCCAAAACATGGTTTTGCTGAAACGGCAGAACAGTTAGCAAAACACTGGATTGCAGAAGCAAAAAATGGAATTGAAGGAACGCGTGTTTTCCCCGGATTTATAAAAATTGCTGTTGAGAGTAAACCGCTGGAAAAGATAAACAGAAAAGTAGTTGAAGCAGCTTGCATCACCCACAAAGAAACGGGATTAGTTATAATGTCGCACACTGGATTGGCTGTTCCCGCCTATCAACAATTGGAAATTTTGAAAGAATATGGCATTCATCCATCTGCATTTATTTGGACGCACGCACACAACGAAAAGGATTTTAACAAGCACATTGAAGCTGCCAAAATGGGGACTTGGATCGCCTTCGATAATTTTAATCCTAAGCGATTGGAACGATATGTAGAATTTGCTCTTCTAATGAAAAAAGAAGGATTGCTAAACAAAGTACTTTTTTCTCACGATGCAGGTTGGTACAAACCGGGCGAACCAAACGGAGGAACATTTCGTGGGTTTACAGAAATTGATGAATTGCTTATCCCTGCATTATTGAAAAACGGATTATCACAACCCGATATTAATCAGCTTTTTGTTCAAAATCCTTCGGAAGCATTCAAAGTTAAAATTCGTTTAAACAAGATTTGAATTTTATCCTATAACAATTTTCACAATGAAGATATTTCAAAAATGGCTCCTTATAATAATTGCTTTATTTATTGTAAATCCCATATTTTCTCAAATCGAGATTGAAGCTGGTGACCCACCAAATAACACAAATATTCCAGAATTTTACAGATCAAAATTATCAGACATTGATTCAGAAATAAATCTTATTAGAAGAGGAGAAGTAGAAACTATTGCAACTTCACCAGGCGGTTTGCCTGTTTATGCATTTTATTACGGTGAAAAAGAAGATTTTAAATCACAGGCTAATTACAATTCTGCAGTCGCGGCACAAAATCCGGATTACTATGCAAAAAAAGACAATTTGACAAAACCTGTTGTTCTCTTTTTGGGGCCAGTTCATGGTCAGGAAGCAGAAGGAATTGTCGGATTAATAAACCTTATCCACATTGCCGAAACAGGGAAAGATTATCGGGGAAAAGATTGGCCAACGCTTAAAAATAATATGGAAAAATGCCGGACTATAATTATCCCTTGCGGAAATCCTGATGGAAGAAAACGCTGTCCCTATGATAGTTTTGTTGGAATTCCTACTAAAATAATGACTAAATACGGACAGGGGACACGAAAAGATGGAACGTTATGGGGCTGGCCCGGAGCAAAATCAGTTCATCCAATGAAAGGAGATGTTGGAATTTTAGGAGCATACTTTAACAACGATGGGATAAATATTATGCAAGATGAATATTTCTCGCCAATGGCAAAAGAAACTTCCGCCATTCTTGAAATAACACGTTCAGAAGCACCAGACATTACTGTCTCATTGCATTCACACGAAAACAGACCGATTATTT
The DNA here is from genome assembly GCA_013203755.1 of Bacteroidota bacterium. Taxonomy (GTDB): domain Bacteria; phylum Bacteroidota; class Bacteroidia; order Bacteroidales; family Prolixibacteraceae; genus Draconibacterium. The sequence goes on along the minus strand of JABMPI010000156.1, from coordinate 15,235 downwards.
TGCAACCAGCTTATACGGCAATATTCATGAAAAAACGGGTGCATGAACTTGCGTTAAATTTAAATGAACGTTACAAAGAAAACGGACTTATTTATTGGCCGGAGAATTGGTTTTGGACACCCAAAGCTGATGATGATGAATTTCCGCCAATAACTACGTTTAATCTAATAAGTGCTCTACATCATATTTCAGGAACCATGCCTTTTACTTTTGAGTGCAGCCATGGTTCTGTTTCAGAGAATATACCAGAACCCATCGTTAGTTATAGCGATATCTTAGACATCCAACTGATTCTATATGATGAAATGTTTAGATTTGTTTTAAAAAATCGTTGAATCAGTTAGAGTAAAACGTTAACAGTCCACATTACATTAACCAACTTTTTGTAAAAAATCCTTCAGAAACAATTAAGGCAACAGTACGTTTAGCAAAACTTAATTCTCAACACCCCACAAATAATTAGGTTTATCCCCCATTTCAAATTCTAAAACACCACCCTTAGAAATAATATTGTGGGTAATTTGGCATTTATTATATTCCTTACCGTTCAATCTCGCCGATTGAATATACTTGTTATCTACAGTTCGATTATTGGCAATAATTTTAAACTCGTTGCCATTCTCCAATTTAATAACCACTTCACTAAACTGCGGACTTCCAATACTGTAAACCGGATTTCCAGGTGTTACCGGATAAATACCCATGCACGAGAAAACTACAAACGACGACATTCCCCCTCCATCTTCATCTCCTGGAACTCCCATTAAATCGTTTCTAAACCACTGGTCTAACAAAACACTAATACGCTTTTGTGTTTTCCATGGCTGCCCTGCAAAATTATACAAATACGGGATATGCAGGGAAGGTTCGTTTGCCATAGAAAATTGTCCCACATTTCCGGTGTGGTCGGGCAACATTGCATAAAATGCATATTTACTTCTTCCCAACGGTTTAGAAAACATGGCATTCAAATTATTAACGAAGTTTTCATTACCACCCATTAATTGAATTAAATCGGGAATATTATGCTGCACATCCCAACGATAAACCCATCCATTATTTTCGCCATAAAAACCACGAGCTCCCATTCCTCCTGAAAATTCGTAATTAAATGGTTCAATAAAATTACCCTCCTTATCTTTTGGGTGAAAAAATCCGGTTTCTTTGTTATAAATATTTCTATAATTGAAAGATCGTTTATTGAAATACTCTGCATCTATTGCATTGCCCAATTCACTTGCAATTTGAGACAAACACCATTCATCGAAAGAAGTTCCCAACGTTACAGCAACTGGTTGACGACGTTCAAACCCATGAACTTCAGGAATAGTTTCTTCCTCCCCTTCTTTTAACGAAGGAATATAACCATGGTCTTTATAAAATTGATCCATTTTCCCTGCTGGTTTCCAGACCAGGGCGCCAATGTTTTTTCTGTGATAGCTCCTTTACATGCTTGATAAGCTTTCTCCAAATCAAATCCCCGAAGTCCTTTTCGATAAGCATCTATTACCGAAGCAACACCATGATTTGAATTCATCCGGCGACTGTCTCCCGTAATCTCAGGAAATGTAGGCATCCAAAAATTATCCATTTGTTCTGCCATAGAAACGAAGGAGTTAATTATATCGTTCTCTTTTTTCGACTCAATCAGGACATTTAGCGGGTGATGCGCACGATACGAATCCCAAATCCAATCGTCGGTATAAAACGCTCTGCCATTATCATTATGTACGCTTCCGTCAAAAGCACTCCAGTAACGCCCATCTTCCGAAATACAAACCGGGCGTTCCAAACTTCGATACAAAGAGGTGTAGAAAACGTGTAGTTTATCAAAGTCCGTTCCTTTCACCATTAGTTTTCCTAATACTGTATTCCACTTTTCACGGGCAATCGACTGAATCGTTTCCAGACCTTTTCCTGCTACCTCACGCTCTAAATTACTTTTAGCTTGTGCTTCATCGATAAAAGAAATACCATAACGTAAACTAAGTTTTTTCGAACCCTTAGGAAATTTTAACACCAAACAAGCATTTCTACCTTCCACTTCTGTTTCATCCAACAGTGAATTCTCTTTTAGTACTGAAATTTTTTCAGGACTGTTTTCCGGAATTAAATAAATATAAACACGTGTGTTGTTTTGTATGGTTTGAAAACCCGACACCGCTTTTCCATCCCACGTTAAGCCTCCTCTTTTTGAATTTAGAATTAAATAGGTAGCCTCATCTTTTGCAAATTCAATTTCATACATTGCCGATTGGTGCGACAATCCAAAATCAACCTCAATCTGCTGATCGTCTAAATAAACCGAATAGGAATAAGGAGTTAGTTTCTCATTGTCGTAACTACTTAAAATTACTGGCCTCAAATCTTCCTCACTACCTTGGAATAGACTTAAATTAAATGCAGAACTTCCACGGTGGCTGGTTATCATTAATGGCAATCCACTTAATACATCACCAGTAAAATCTCGACGTTCAGGATAAACTCGCAATAAACTGTTTGGCAAATGTATGGTTGGATATGTAGGAACCAATAAATGGCTAATGTTCCCCATGTAAGGATTTACAAAATCAACTGGTTTAATGTTTTCGAAATTGTGTTGGCTTTGCGCCGTAAAAAAGCTCAATGATAAAACTACAATCCCAACTATTCGAATTCTTTTTAAAATATCTCTCATGGTTCTAATTTTTAGCTTGTTTTTTCTGAAAGCATCTGAAATCTTGATGGTCATTTAAATTTTATAGAATAAACAATATAATTACCACCATAATAAAATTAGGCTTCAGCCATTCAGGTCTGCGAATTTAAAAAAAAAGTAGCTTTTAAATTATTCAATTAAAAATATTTCTCAAATTCAAAATTATAAAATAACTTACCCATTATTGAGACATATATTTCAATCCAAATTATAGTTCTTCTACCCAAAGTATGCTGACTCATATTTAAATCGACAGTATACCCTCACAATCAAGTCCTAACATTTCATTTCATTTTACAATATTTTTTTATATGTTTTACAAATAATTGCGAAACAAATGTTCCAAATTTCGTATATTGTAGTAAACCGAGTTGCAATCTTTAGATCGCAACGACGTTTTAAAAGATTCAAATAATAATAATAAAAAACTTTGAGCTATGAAATACAGTTCGAATAGCATCCTGGCATTTACCCCTCAAAATAAAGAAAGTGAACTAATATTGAATCAGGCTCTGTTGTTTCAAGAAGCCCTTGGAAAGCGAATTTTCATCACGGATATTGTAAAACCTGCCTCCATTTTTCCGCAAATATTTCAAACAGAAAAAGTAAAAAATCGACATAAAGAAGCAGTGGACAAATTACATCATTTTGTAAGAGGTATAATTCAAAAAGAAATTCCTAAAGAGGTTCTATTAAGAATTAGATATGGAAACGCTGTAACAACATTAATAAAAGAATCTAAAAAGGGTGGTTATGAATTTATTATTGTTGATAAAAGTGGAGGTAATTTTAAAAGTGCATTGTCACAAAGCGAAATCAACAAATTTGTGAGCAAATCTCACTGCCCTGTTTTAACTATAAACAAAGACTTTCCGATTAAGAGCATAAACACAATTATAGTACCGATAGACATTTCGCAAACCACTAAAAAACGATTATACTGGGCTACATTATTTGCAAAGAAATTTAATGCAAAAATCCAGATAGTTTCAGCACTGAATGTGAATATTGACAAAACCAAAAGCCTGGCTTTTAAGAATGCAGAAAAAATAAAGAAAATGCTTTTAGAACGTGGCATTGAATGTGATGTAGAAATTTTAAAAGCTCATAATCAGGCAAGGCACACAGTTCTTTTAGATTATATTGAAAAGAAAAATCCTGAGTTAGTTATAATCCGAACACATCAGGAATACCATTTTTCAGGAAAAAGGATCGGAAAATTTGTTTCGGAAATTATACATGGCTGCAATGCTCCTGTTTTTATCGTTGGGGGTTCTACAGAAAATCTTCCGGTAGATTTTAAATAAAACAAAATAACAAAAGAATTTTACTATGACCAACAAGATTCTCGAATTAACCGAAAAGATATACAATGAAGGAGTCGTAAAAGCAAAAGAAGATGCTGACCAAATTATTGCAGAAGCTAAAGAGAAGGCAAATGAAATTATAAAATCTGCAACAAAAAAGGAGGCAGAAATTCTTGAAAATGCAAAAAAACAAGCATTAGAAAACAAAAAAAACAGCGACTCAGAAATTCAACTTGCTGCCCGACAATTCACGAGCAATCTAAAACAAAAAATTACAAATATTATTTCTGCTTCTCAAATAGTAAATCCAATTGAAGAGTCATTTCAAGATGTGGAGTTTATCAAAAATATTATTCAAACTACAATCCAAAACTGGAATCCACAAAAACAAGAAGAATTAGATTTAAAAATATTACTTCCTGAAAAAGACGAAAAAGAACTTGCCATTTTTTTAAAAAGCAAAACATTAAGCACTCTAAATAAAGGCATCACCATTGAGTTTGATTCAAAAACCAAGACTGGTTTCAAAATAGCTCCCGTAAATGGCAATTACATGATCAGCTTTGCGGAAAATGATTTTGAAAATTTATTTAAAGGATATTTCAGAGAAAGAACTAAAGAATTGTTGTTTAATTAAGGAAAATAAACATTGATGTGATAAAACATAATCCGACTGAAGCTTAACCAGCTTCCAATAGAAGAGCTAAATAAAGATTTAACCATTTAAAATTCGGGTATATTGAAAAGAGAGTATTATTGTTTGGTTGCCGGTCTCCCCGATTTGTTTTTCAACGAAAACAAACCGGGTTTAAGTAGTTTAGATTTCAGGGATGAACTAAAACACCAATTAGACAAACCTAATTTTGAATTAGTAAAATTATTTTTTCTACCTGCCGATAATGAAAACTTGTTAAACCTTCTTTTTCAACAAAATAAACCTTTTAACGAGAGTGGAAACCTGCCAAAACATTTTCTGGATCCTGACTTGGAATACCCTGTCAAATTGCCTTTTTACATGACCCAGTTTATTAAATGGGTGAAAATCCAGGAATCTCGTGAATTCAGTTTGGAGTTCGAAAATTTATTACACAGCATGTTTTATGAATTCGTTTTGAACGAGAAAAACACCTTCTTACGAGAATGGTTTACTTTTGAACTAAATATAAAAAACGTTTTAACCGCGATTAATTGCAAACGTTTCAACTACAACTCCAACTACCAACTTGTTCAGGCCGGAATAAACTCTATTGTTTTTACACTAATGAAAAGCAACCGTCTGAAACATGAGTTTTTCGAAGAAGAACTTCCTTTTGCAGAACAAATATTTCGCGTAGCAGAATCGGACTCAAGCTCCATAGAGAAAGAAAAATCAATCGACAAAATAAAATGGGACTATCTGGATGAAGAAACTTACTTCCATTATTTCACCATTGAAAAGATTTTGAGTTTTGTAATTAAACTGAATATAACAGAACGTTGGATGAAATTGGATGCAAAAACCGGAAAAGAACTTTTAGATAGACTAATAAACGAATTAGAAACGAGCTACGAATTCCCGGCGGAGTTTAGCACAGTAAAATAAAATTACAATGAATACAAAGGGCAAAATTGCAGGCATTATTTCGAACCTTGTAATTGTTGAGGTTGACGGGCCGGTTTCGCAAAATGAAATTTGTTACATAAAAACCAGCGATGTAAAACTGATGGCCGAAGTAATTCGAATTGGTGGAAAAAACGCATACATCCAGGTTTTTGAAAGCACCCGTGGATTAAAAACAAGTGTAGAAGTTGAGTTTACCGGCCACATGCTGGAAGCCACTCTTGGCCCTGGGATCCTTTCAAAAAACTTTGACGGCCTTCAACACGATTTAGATAAAATGGAAGGGATTTTCCTAAAAAAAGGAGATTACACACCCGCACTCGAAGATGATAAAATATGGGTATTTAAACCACTGGCAAATCCAGACGACGAAGTGATTGCAGGCTCGTGGCTGGGAGAAGTAAAGGAAAATTGGATTCCGCATAAAATAATGGTTCCGTTTAATTTTAAAGGAATTTTTACAATTAAAGAGATAAAACCTAAAGGCAAATATAAAATAAATGACACCATTGCCCTTTTAAAAGATGAGGAAGGGAATGAACACGAAGTTAGTATGGTTCAGAAATGGCCAGTTAAAATTCCAATAAAAGCATACAAAGAAAAGCCGAGACCGTTTGATCTTATGGAAACCGGAATCCGTGTAATCGACAGTTTAATTCCTATTGTTGAGGGAGGCACCGGTTTTATTCCCGGACCTTTTGGAACTGGCAAAACCGTTTTGCAACACGCACTCATGAAACAAGCCGAAGCCGATTTAATTGTTGTAGCAGCCTGTGGCGAACGCGCCAACGAAGTGGTTGAAATTTTTGCTGAATTCCCTAAATTAGATGATCCACGAACAGGAAGAAAACTGATGGAACGCACCACTATTATTGCCAATACATCGAATATGCCGGTGGCTGCCCGCGAAGCGTCAGTTTACACTGCAATGACTATTTGTGAGTATTATCGATCGATGGGATTAAAGGTTTTATTGCTGGCAGATTCAACATCACGGTGGGCGCAAGCGTTACGTGAAATGTCGAACCGAATGGAAGAGTTGCCGGGCCCCGATGCTTTTCCAATGGATTTACCTGCTATTATTTCAAACTTTTATGCGCGTGCCGGATTTGTCCGTCTCAATAACGAAGGAGAAACAGGATCTGTTACTTTTATTGGAACTGTTTCACCTGCCGGTGGAAATTTGAAAGAACCAGTAACTGAATCCACAAAAAAAGCAGCCCGGTGTTTTTATTCCCTTTCGCAAAATCGCGCCGACAGTAAACGTTATCCTGCAATCGATGCAGTTGACAGCTATTCAAAATATTTGGAATACCCTGAATTTATTGACTTCGTAAAAAAAACTGTTGCACCCGATTGGATTGATAATATCCTGCTTGCAAAAAACATCCTCATTCGTGGTCGTGAAGCTTACGAACAAATAAATATCCTTGGCGACGATGGAGTTCCAGTTGAATATCACGTCATTTTCTGGAAGGCAGAAGTAATCGATTTTGTAATCCTTCAGCAAGATGCCTTCGATAAAGTGGATGCCTCAACTCCCATAAAACGGCAGCGTTATATGATGGATAAAGTGCTGAAAATTTACAGAACTCCTTTTCAGTTTGAAAACTTTGAAGAGGTGAATCCCTATTTCAAAAGAGTAATACATGTCTTCAAACAAATGAACTACTCAGAGTTTCATTCAGATAAGTTTAAAGCTTTTGAGAATGAATTAAAAGAATTGGTAAATGAGAAAATAGCGGTAGAAAACGAAATGTAAAATCAACAAAGAAGGGCAAATGATGGAAACTACGGCATTTCAAAAAATACATACAAAAATTGATCAGATTACAAAAGCTACTTGCTCGCTTCGTGCAACGGGAGTGGGAAATGAGGAGATGGCAATGGTTAACAACAGGCTTGCGCAGGTGGTCAAAATTCAAGGTGATTTAGTAACCCTCCAAATTTTTTCAGGAACAGAGGGAATTCCAACTAATGCAGAAGTTGTTTTTCTGGGCCATGCCCCACAACTTGCAGTTGGCGAAGAACTAAGTGGTCGTTTTTTTAATGCTTATGGACACCCTATCGATGGAGGCCCTGAAATTGATGGGAAGCTTGTTGAAATTGGTGGTCCATCGGTAAATCCAGTTCGCCGTAAACAACCCTCGGAATTAATTGCTACAGGAATTGCAGGTATCGATCTGAATAATACTTTGGTAACCGGGCAAAAAATACCATTTTTTGCCGATCCTGACCAACCTTACAATCAAGTGATGGCTATGGTTGCATTGCGCGCCAAAGCCGATAAAATTATTTTAGGTGGAATGGGAATTACAAACGACGATTATCTATTCTTTAAAAACCTGTTTGAAAACGCAGGTGCAATTGAACGAATTATAAGCTTTGTAAATACAACCGAAGATCCACCAGTTGAAAGACTTTTAGTACCCGACATGGCACTTTCAGCAGCAGAATATTTTGCAGTTGAAAAAAACCAAAATGTGCTTGTTCTATTAACAGACATGACACTTTATGCCGATGCACTGAGTATTGTTTCGAACCGCATGGATCAAATTCCGTCGAAAGACAGCATGCCCGGCTCACTTTACAGTGATTTGGCGCGACTGTACGAAAAAGCAGTTCAATTTCCAAGTGGCGGATCGATTACTATTATTGCTGTCACCACACTTTCAGGCGGAGACATTACACATGCCATCCCCGATAACACAGGTTACATTACCGAAGGTCAGCTTTTTCTGCGGAAAGATACGGATATTGGAAAAGTAATTATTGACCCTTTCCGCAGTTTATCCAGATTAAAACAACTTGTTATTGGAAAGAAAACGCGGGAGGACCACCCACAGGTTATGAACACAGCAATCCGTCTTTATGCCGATGCTGCCAATGCCAAAACAAAAATTGAAAATGGTTTCGACCTGACCGATTACGATAAAAGAACTATGAGTTTTGCTAAAGAATATTCAGAAAAATTGTTGGCCATTGATATTAACATAGAAATTGATGAAATGATTGACACAGGCTGGAAACTATTTAACAAATATTTCTCCGTAGCTGAAACTGGGATTAAATCAGAATTAGTTGAGAAATACGGAAAATGGAAACATTATTAACTATAAAAATAAAAGTCATGGAAAATCAACTGGTTACACTACTAAGAATTACAACTCCCCAATTGGGCAGTTTTGTAAAAGACAAATTGGAGTCTAACGGAATCGAGGTCTTCTTTACAAACGAGGGATTAACATTGGGAAGCAACTACGACCCAAGTGAAGTACTATTAAAAGTAAAGGCCCGTCAATCGGAGAAAGCAGTACAGACATTATTGCAAATTCATAAAGATTATGATTTAGATATGGTTGAAAAAAACGGTTCTTTTAAAGATTTGAAGAAAATCCTGGTTCCTGTAAAACTGAGTGAAAGTTGTATTGAATTGTGTAAATATGCAATAGCATTGGCTAAGAAAACAAAGGCAGAGTTGAAACTACTGTATGTTTACGAGGATCCTACATTAAATGCTCCTGTAAGATATACCACTTCCTGGGAAAAACATGTCAGGTTAGAATTAGAGGACGCCAACAAAAAGGCACAATTGAAACTTGTAAATTTTAGTCTCGAACTGAAAAAGAAAATTCCTGCTGATTTATTCAATTCAGTCAAGTTACATTACCGAATGTTAAAAGGAACACCTGAGAATGTAATTGCAGATGCCAGTGAAAGATACCATCCTGATGCGATTATTATGGGTACCAAGGGAAAATTAAAACCCGGTGAATTTCTGGAAAGAACGACAATAAGAGTGATTGAACATTCCAACTATCCGGTATTAGTTGTCCCATTTTATGCAACCTTTAAGGGGAAAGAAAAAATAAACGTAATGTACGCCACGGATTTTTATGATACCGATAATTCGTCGCTAAATAAATTGCTAAAAATATTACAACCTTATGAAAAAAAGATCCATTGTGTTCACATTGATTTGCATAACGATGTGCACCTCCAGAAAAAAATGGATGAATTAAATAAAATGCTTGAAAATGAATACAGTGAATATAAAATTCAATGCGTATTGTTTGAAAGCGACAATGTAGTGAAGGGATTCGATGAATTTGTTGAGAAAAACGACATCGATCTTATTTCATTTTCAAAAATAAGAAGATCGGCATTTTATAAAATGTTTCATTCGGATCATCTTGCAAAGTTGATTACAACTAAAAAAGTTCCAATGTTGATTTTTCCGGTTTAATAATGAATTAAATCACTGAAAGTGGCTATAAAATTTCAATATAATAAAACTGCTCTGCAAAGTCTGAACAAACAACTGAATATCAGGCTCAGGGCACTCCCTACGCTTAAAAACAAGGAAGCTGCTTTGCGCCTGGAGGTTAAAAAAGCAAAAAACAGAATTTCTGAATTAAAAAAAGAGCTGGATAAAAAATTAGAATCTCATACTTATTCAATTGGGTTGTGGAATGAATTTGCACCCAAATTAGTAGTCATCAGCGATGTAGAAATAATATCAAAAAAAATAGCCGGAGTAAAAATTCCGGTAATGGGGAAAGTGATATTCAAAGAGGAAGAGTTTAGTTTGTTTGATAAACCCAAATGGTTTCCCGAAGGAATTTCATTTATAAAAGAGATAGCTAAAATTGTAACAGAACAAGAATTTTTCACCCGAAAAATGAGACTTCTCGATCATGCGAGAAGAAAAACAACTCAAAAAGTAAACCTCTACGAGAAAGTTCAAATTCCGGGTTATGAAGATGCTATTCGAAAAATAAAACGATTTCTGGAGGATGAAGAAAACCTGTCAAAATCAGCACAAAAAATAGTAAAAAAGCGTCAGCAAAAACAAATGGAGGAAGTTGAATGATAGTTCCGATGCACAAATATACTTTTATGGTTTTTCACAAAGAATACAGAAATTTCCTTGAAGAATTGCAACAGCTCGGGGTACTTCATGTAGTTGAAAAAGATATAGAAGCAACGTACGAAATCAAAAACAAATGCCTCCAAATTAATAAGTTTGACGAAACAATTCAATTCCTCAAAAAAAGAGATACCATTCAAAATATGGATACCACGGATTCTGATGGAATATCAATAGTGAATTACATTGTTGAAAAACAAAAAGAGTTGGAAGCACTGGATTTAAAACTGGAGGATGCGAAAAAAAAACAATTAAAAGCCCAACCCTGGGGTGATTTTTCTCCTGTAATTATTCGAAATCTAGAGGAAGAAAAAGTTCATATTCATTTTTTTATTGCATCAAAAAAGAAATATATCAATTTGGCAAAAACAGAATTACCGTTTGAATTAATTTCAGAACACGGAAATCAGATTTACTTTATTCTTATTCAGAAAGGCAATAAGGAGGTTGAAATTGACGCAGAAGAAGTTAAACCTCCAACAATGTCTTATTTAAAAATAGAAAAGGAAATAGCAGAAATTAAGGGTAAAATAGAAGAAATAAATGAAAGCATTGATGAGTATGCCGGAAATTCAATCCCACTCCTGGAAAAAAACAAAAAGGGAATTGTTGTTTCAATGGAGTTTGAAAATGTGATTTTGAACACCTCTGTTGAAGCCGAAAAAAAACTGATGATTCTGGAAGGTTGGGTTCCAAAACCTGTCAAGATAAAACTTGATGATTTTCTTGAAAAAGGAGATGTACTGTTTTTTTCAGAAAAAGCTACTCCCGGAGATAAAATTCCGGTATTATTGAAAAATAATCGTTTTAGCAAATTATTTGAACCAATCGGATCTATGTTTTCGTTACCTGCTTATTCGGAACTGGATTTGACTGTTTTTTTCGCGCCTTTTTTTATGCTGTTTTTTGGCTTTTGTTTGGGCGATGCCGGTTACGGATTGTTATTTATTGTAGGAGCCGGATTGTACAAATTCAAAGCAAAAAAAGAATTCAAACCCTATCTTACATTGATTCAATTACTGGGATTGGCAACCATTATTTTCGGAGCCATTTCAGGCACTTTTTTTGGTATTAATCTAATTGAAGCAAAGATTTCGTGGACCAATAATCTTAAAGGCCTCTTTTTAAACCCCGACAAAATGTTTAATCTGGCACTTGTTCTAGGTGCCGTACAAATTATTTTCGGATTATTTATCAGGGCAGCAAATCAAATAAAACAATTTGGGTTTAGCTATTCGCTGGCAACATTTGGGTGGTTGATTGTTATACTTGGAAGTGTGACCTACACCATTTTAACAAGCATCGAAATTATTCAACAGAACAAAACCATTTTATATATAATTTTTTCAATCGGTGGAATTTTCATCCTATTTTTCAGCGATCCAAAAATTAACATTTTCTCCCGCATTGGAAAAGGAATTTGGGATGTGTATTCAACGGTAACAGGAATATTTGGCGACCTTTTATCGTACATCCGGTTGTTTGCGTTAGGACTTTCAAGTGCCATTTTAGGATTTGTTATTAACGATATTGCGTTGCAAATATTGGGTTCGTCCAAAATTCTGGGACCGCTGTTTTTTGCCATTTTCCTATTACTTGGGCACACACTTAATATACTGATTTCATCGCTAGGCTCATTTGTTCACCCCATGCGATTAACATTTGTTGAATTTTATAAAAGTGCCGGTTTTATGGGAGGTGGAAGGGAATATAAACCATTTACAAAATGAATAGAATTAGTCATGAGTAGTGAGTAGCAAGACACACATAACCTAATAAGAAATGAAATGCAAACAAATATAAATAAACTGAAAGGAGAATTATTATGACAACAGCAATTATTTTAGCTTATCTCGGACTGGCAATTATGCTTATTTTTTCGGGTGTAGGAAGTGCAATTGGCGTATCGAAAGGGGGAAACGCTACGGTTGGTGCGCTCAAGAAAAAACCAGAAGCATTTGGAAGTTACTTGCTTTTAAGCGCACTTCCAGGGACTCAGGGACTTTACGGTTTTGCCGGATTTTTTATTATTAACAGCCAGGGAGTAATTACCTCGGAGATAACCATGTTACAAGGAGTTGCAATACTTGCTGCCGGCTTAACACTCGGTTTTGTTGGATTTTTCTCGGCACTAAATCAAGGCGGAGTAACTTCGAACGGAATTGCAGGCATCGGTTCCGGACACGATATTTTTGGAAAAACAATGGTACTTGCCGTTTTTCCTGAATTGTATGCCATTATCGCATTTGCCGCCACATTCTTAATAAGCATGAGTTTATAAGGAGTAAATTATTCGAGGTGTAATTAATTGGACTAAACTGGGAAAAACATTATGTGGTAATTAAACTTCATATTGTTTTTTACCATCAGTTTTATCCCTCCTGCACTGAAGTTTAACTCCTTTTTTTAAGACTGTATTTTATTACGAAATATCCAATAATACTCGCGATAAAAGAACCAAGCAAAATTCCAATTTTTGAGGAGTTAAGCATATCAACGGATTGGTAGGATAGATTTGAAATAAAAATAGACATTGTAAAGCCTAGTCCACCAAGAAAGCCCAATCCTATTATTTGGTTAAAATCAACATTCAAAGGAAGAATTGCAATCTTAAATCGAACTGCCAGATAAGAAAACAAGCTAATGCCAATTACTTTGCCAACCAATAAACTTATTGCAATATTAATTGATAACCGGGTGATTGCGCTTCCGTCTCCGATGAAGCTTATCCCTGCATTTGCAAAAGCAAATAGTGGTACAATAAAAAAGGAAACCATGCCATGGAGCTTGTTCTGAAGTTGCTGTAAGGGAGATTGAATTTCTGAAGTAAACTTGTCCAAAATATTAATTGCAGCCTTATGATTATTAAAGACAATCTCTTTTTTGCCAATCAATTGCGACAATTCGTTAAGAGCTATTTTTCCTCTTTGGAAAACATCAAAGAGTTTCTTTTTCCTGTGTGAAGGAATTGTGAATGCGAAAAGGACACCAGCAATTGTCGGATGTATTCCTGATTTTAAAAATAGTATCCAGATTATTATTCCAATAGGGATAAAGATATACCTCGAATAAATATTTTTTATTGATAGAATAGATAGTATCAGTAATAATATAAAAGCTATTAAAACTAAATACCAATAAATAAGTGAACTATAAAAAATAGCTATAACCAAAACTGCCCCCAAATCGTCAATAATAGCGAAAGTTGTTAAAAAGATTTTTAATCCGAAAGGTATTCGTTTACCTAACATTCCTAATACTCCCAGCGAAAATGCAATATCAGTTGCCATCGGTATTCCCCAGCCCTCAATTCCTTCTTTGCCATAATTTAATACGAAGAAAATTGTTATCGGAACAATCATTCCTCCAATGGCTGCGAATACCGGCAGTATAGCTTTTTTCATCGAGTTTAGCTCACCGATTAAAAATTCTCTCTTTATTTCAAGCCCAATTACAAAAAAGAATATTGACATTAGCCCGTCATTGATCCAATGCAAAATAGATTTTGTCAAGTGAAATCCGGAAAATCCTATCGTGAATTCCAATTCCAACACCTCTCTATAAAAGGAGTTCAGATTGGTATTTGCCATTGTAAGTGCAGCAATAGTTGCAACTAGCATACAAATACTACCAAGGGATTTTATCTTTACAAATCTGCGTAATGGATCAAATTTTATCTTCATACTTTTTCGGCAATCTATTATTTAAAAGATTGGTAAACACTTTAAAAGTTCTACTCACCGAACTGCCTATGCCTTAGCACTTATAATCAGAACTTAATCATCTGGAACGGGTATATCAAGCATCACAAGATTCAATGGTCTGGAATTTTCTTTCACTTCTCTCAAACTATTTATAATCATTGCATTCATTTATGATTATAATTTTTGTTATTCTACAATAACTTTGTTTACGACTCTGGGCTTTAAAAGTTTTCTAATTTATATTTATTGGTAGTCTGTTATTTGCCTATAATGAGATTGTCTTAAGGGGCAAATTGTCTGACTCTGGATTCATTTGTATTTTAAATGCGTATGAGAACACCACTACTAACAGAAATCATTCAGGGTCGGAACACTTTAAGGGTTGAATTAAGGTTCAGAAATAGGTTAAGAGAACAGTTGAACCGTCCGTCAATAACAGCTGGGTTATTGTATGATGAAACCTTTTACCGGGAACTGGTAGAGCGTTGGAAAGATGAGTATTTCAGTATCCAAAAAATAAACTCAAAAATTATTGGAATGCAACCGTTGGCGCACTAAAGAAAAAACCCGATGCATTCGGAAGTTACCTTTTATTAAGTGCACTTCCTGGAACCCAGGGACTTTATGGTTTTGCCGGCTTTTTTATAATTAACAGCAGTGGCATAATTACCGCAGAGATAACCATGTTACAAGGTGTTGCAATTATGTCAGCCGGATTAACACTTGGTTTTGTAGGATTTTTCTCTGCATTAAATCAAAGTGATGTCACATCAAACAGAATTGCCGGAATCGGTTCGGGTCACGATATTTTTGGAAAAACGATGGTATTAGCAGTTTTCCCTGAGCTGTATGCTATTATCGCTTTTGCCGCTACTTTCTTAATAAGTATGAGTCTGTAAAAACCAATCTCATTGACCACCCCATAACGATTTGGTGTGACCACCATGAATTATCTGCTTAACACCAAACGGGTTGCATACTGTAATGTGCTATCCT
>JABMPI010000155.1 GCA_013203755.1 Bacteroidota bacterium | reverse complement strand
CCTTAAATTTTGTAAATAATTTTTCGGAAGTAAATTCAGAGTTAATTGATGAATTAAACGAAGAAATTGATAAAGGGAATATGGTTGAAGTGAAAGCCATCGCCAATGACATCAAAGACAATGAACTTAAAATCAATCATCATGGTAAACGTGCAGACACAATTGTTAAAGGGATGTTGCAACACAGCCGGAGCAGCCGTGCGATAAAAGAACCAGTAGATATCAACACCATAGCTGATGAATATTTGCGGTTAGCTTATCATGGGTTACGGGCTAAGGATAAATCCTTTAACGCTACGCTAAACACTGATTTTGATGCATCCATAGGCAAAATTAATCTAATAGCTCAGGACATAGGACGGGTAATTCTGAATTTAATCACCAATGCTTTTTATGTAGTTGATGAAAAGAACAAGTTAGGAATTGAAGATTATAAGCCTACTGTATGGGTTTCTACCAAGGTGGTCATCCCTCCATCAGATGACGGAGCGATGCAGGTGGTTGAAATACGTGTGAAAGATAATGGCAACGGTATATCCCAACATGTTTTGGATAAAATTTTTCAACCATTTTTTACAACAAAACCAACCGGAGAAGGAACCGGGCTGGGATTGAGTTTGAGTTATGACATTGTAAAAGCACATGGAGGGGAAATTAAAGTAAAAACCAAAGAAAATGAAGGAACTGAATTTATAATTCAATTGCCTGGTTAAATGAAACATTATGAAAGCTAAATCAATCAAAGGAAAATCACCTGAGGAAATTACATCCTTCCTGTCGGCTTGTATATCTGACGGCTTTAAGCCAACGCTGGCTTTTGTTTTTATTTCAATAGAGCAGGACAGGAAACCCATTATATCCATACTGGATAAGGAAGAAATTGCCATTTTTGGTGCTACCACGGTAGGGGAATTTACTGAAGGGGGAGTCGACACAGGATCCATTGTTCTCTTACTTCTTGACATTAATCCGGATACATTCAAAATTGCGATTAGAGATCATACGGATGGATCAGCCATTAATTCAGGTCGCTATATTGGAAATGTGGGCTTAGCTGCCTACGATCAACCCGCTTTTATTATCTCAGGCTCAAATATTAACACCCCCGGTGAATTCATTATGAAAGGCTTGCTTGAAGTGGTGGATGAAAAAACAGCAGTTATGGGGGGTATGGCCGGGGATGATAATCAATCGTCACGCAGTTGTGTATTCACCAATAATCAGGAGAGCTACCAGGGCGTTTTGGCGCTGATTATCGACGAAAAGAAAATTACCCTGGCTGGTGAAGCAGTTTCAGGATGGAAAGCAGCAGGAACAGAAAAAACAATCACCCAATGTGAAGGACCCTGGATTCAAACCATTGATGACAAACCTGCCATGCAGGTTATAAAAAAGTACACAGGAATTGAAATAAATGATTCCGAACATGGGCTTGGTTTATTGCATGCTGAGACTACCTTTCCGATTCAAATCCAACAAGAAAGAGGAGGTCCGGTCATGCGTCCGCTGTTATTCTACAACCCGAAAGATGATTCGATTATGTGTGGAGGAAGTGTCTCTAAAGGTTCACGGTTTCATTTCTCCCTGCCTCCCGATTTTGAGGTAGTTGACTCGGTTATCGCCAGTGCAAAAGAAATAAGAAAAAATATATTATCAGATGCTGATGCAGTTCTGATCTTTTCATGTATCGGAAGGCATGTCTCGCTTGGCCCACTGGCGTCCAGCGAAGTTTTAGGCATCCAACAAATCTGGGAAAAACCCATGGCAGGCTTTTTTAGCATGGGAGAGTTTGGAAAGGTTAAAGATGGAAATACACAGTTTCATGGTACTACCATTAGCTGGGTAGCACTCAAAGAAAAATAAATTTAATAATATGAAGGCAAAATCAATTAAAGGAAAATCACCTGAGGAAATTCAATCGGCACTGAAAAAAGCTATGGCTGATGGTTTCAGACCAACGCTGGCCATCGTGTTTCTATCAATAGCACAAAACAGAAAGGACATTTGTAATATACTGGATAACGCTGGCATTGCCATTTTTGGTGCAACCACAAGCGGTGAGTTCATCGACGAAGAAACCGAAAAAGGATCAGTCGCAATGTTACTTCTGGATATTAACAAGGATTATTTTCAAATATACCTGGATGAATATCCTGAAAAAAACTACCGGGAAACGTCAAGTGGTATAGCCAGGAAAGCTATGGCAAAATACACAAATCCTGCCTTCCTAATATCAGGCAGCCACATGGAAACTGATGCTGAGCAGCTGCTCTTTGGTTTTGAAGATGTGGTTGGCAAAGAGGTTAATGTTTATGGTGGAATGGCATCTGATGACTATACATTCACCGACCAGTTTGTTTTTACGAATGGAAAAGAGAGTAAACAGGGTATTATTGCCCTGGCGCTGGACGAAAATAGTATCCTCATTAAGGGAATAGCCACCTGTGGTTGGAAAGCTGTTGGTACCGAGAAAATAGTGACCAAAAGCGAAGCCAACCACGTATTTACAGTAGATGATATTCCTGTGCTGGATCTGACAGCAAAATATGGGGGACTAGAAAATGTAACACCTGATAATCCGGGATTATTATTGGAAATGGCTGCTAATTTACCCTTGCAACTTCAAAGAGCAAAAGGAGATCCCGTGATGCGACCTGGCCTGGTGATAGATTGGGACGACCGCTCATTTTATTGCAGTGGTTCGGTACCACAAGGTTCTAAAGTACGCTTTTCCGTTCCGCCGGATTTCGACGTGATGGAAAAGGTAATTAAAGGTGTAGAAGAACTAAAGGCAACTGAAATGCCCGAAGCTGATGCGGTAGTCG
Source organism: Bacteroidota bacterium (assembly GCA_013203755.1). Lineage (GTDB taxonomy): Bacteria > Bacteroidota > Bacteroidia > Bacteroidales > Prolixibacteraceae > Draconibacterium. Next base: position 3,971 of record JABMPI010000155.1, on the reverse strand, counting down.
TATTCAGTTGTGCAGGACGTATTCTGGCTTTTGGCCCCATGATGAACATGGAGATTGAAGGCATAAAGAATATCTGGAATGTCCCCATGGCGGGTATGTTTTCCAATGCCGAATTGGCGCGTGCTACCGGGGGTAACCTGGAAATGCATAACTTAACCACATGTTGTGTAGCACTTAAAGAAAAATAATCATAATAACCAGATACAATGAACCCGGATTTAAAGGAAATACTTGATTTCATTAAAAATTCTCAATCACTAACTGAGGAAGAGAAGGCAAACCTTGCAACTTCCATCAAAAAAATTGACAAAGAGTTGATGATTGTAAATTTTAAGCTTGAACGGACGGAGAAGATAAAACGCACTACCTCCATTCTACTTGAAGAAACAATTGAGGAGCTGGAGCTGAAACGAAAAGCTATTGAGGAATCTAATGTTGAACTAAACAAATCTCTGGAAGAACTAAAAGCCACACAAGCCCAACTTATTCAAGCTGAAAAAATGGCATCTCTCGGCGAACTCACAGCCGGCATCGCCCACGAGATTCAAAACCCTTTAAATTTCGTTAACAATTTCTCTGAAGTAAGTATGGAGTTGCTTGATGAGATGAAGGAGGAATTGGATACTAATAATTTGGTAGAAGTAAAAGAAATTGCTGATGATGTAATCCAAAACCTGGATAAAATCCTTCACCATGGCAAACGTGCAGATGCGATTGTAAAAGGAATGCTGCAACACAGCCGAAGCAGCAGTGGCGTAAAAGAAGCAACTGACATCAATGCCTTGGCTGATGAATATTTAAGGTTAGCTTATCATGGTTTGCGCGCAAAAGACAAATCGTTTAATGCCAGTATGAAAACCGATTTCGACCCTGCCATTGGAAACATCAATGTTATTCCGCAGGATATTGGGCGGGTGATTTTAAATTTAATTACCAATGCCTTTTATGTTGTTGATGAAAAGAAAAAATTAATTGGAGAAGGCTATGAGCCAACAGTTTCAGTAAGCACAAAAAAGGATGGAAACAAAGTTTCTATATCGATAAAAGATAACGGTAACGGTATTCCTCAAAATGTTATAGATAAAATTTTCCAACCCTTCTTTACTACCAAGCCTACCGGACAGGGAACGGGTTTAGGCTTGAGCTTGAGTTATGATATTGTAAAAGCGCACGGAGGTGAGTTGAAGGTGGTAACAAAAGAGGGCGAAGGAAGTGAATTCATTATTCTACTAAAAGCATAAAATGAGAAACAGCAATAAATTTCTGAAAGCAGTTTTTACCTATTTTTTATTAGGAGGCTTGTTCAGCCTTTCACTTTTGGCTCAAAAACCCAACTTCGATTTTAAAACCATCAATCAGCCTGATGGTTTGGCCAATAGCACCATACAGGGCATTTTTGAAGATTCATTTGGATTTATCTGGCTTGCAAGTCATCATGGGGTGCAGCGATACGATGGAAAAACCTTTAAAAATTTTGAGCACAAGGGAAATGATTCCACCGGTTTATCACAAAATTATGTAAACGATTTCTGTGAAGATGAAGAAAGAAATATCTGGATAACCACCGGAGCAGGATTAAATAAATATAGCCGCACAAGCGATAGGATTGAAAAATATATTTGGCCCGAATCATTTATTGCAAAATATGGTGAGCCATTCCTGAACAAAATTATCATGGATAACCAGGAAGGTGGTGTCTTATGGATTACTGCGCTTAATGTTGGATTGATCAGGTTGGATATCGACAACCACCAATACGGTATCTATTCTATCAATTCAGAAAATGATATATCGATGACTTGGATTTTACCCTATCCTGATCAACCAGATAAATTGCTACTTGGGGGCACAAGTTTATTTATTTTCGATAAAAAAGAAGGGGTGTTTGATGAAATTTTAAAGCTTGAACAAAGCCCGGATATCAGCAATAATTATATAAATGATGCTGTAATTGATCCGACAAACAAAAATATCATTTGGCTAGCCACAGGAGATATGTGGGGTCGTGGCAAATATGGTGGATTAATCAGATTTGATTTGGACACCCATTTTTCCAGACTTTTCTCGCAGGAAACCCATAAGAATGAATTTCCAGACAACCACATTTTGCAAGTGTGTTTTCAAGACGAAGAAAACCTGTGGATTGGCACAAGACACCAGGGCGCCATACTTTACAAATTAAAAGAAGACCGATTTTATAACTATAAAAAAAATGAATATGATGAGGGATCGTTCGCCACAGAAATGGCTATTCGATCAATACTGATTGACAGGTCGGGTACGCTTTGGTTTGGTACCTGGGGAGAAGGCATTTCCTTGCTAAGCCCGATAGCACAAAAGTTTTCACATTATAAACACCTGCCCGGCGAAAAAAACGGACTAACTGATAATTACATCACAAGCTTTACAGAAGACAATAATGGGGACATTTGGATAGGAACGAGAACTGGAGGGGTTAGCAAGTTTGATCCCCGTAAAAAAAGCTTTGAAAATTATTTTCAGGAGGCAGGGCCATCAGGCAATAAACCACCCGAAATAACCTATCTTTTTTTCGACAGCCACAAAAATCTATGGGTTGGCACCTACGATGATGCGCTTTACAGATATTCGCCAGGAACCGGAGTAAAAATTCACTATGTAAAGGGAAGCTCATATAAAGATGTAAGCCAAAAAAGGATTACTACTATTACCGAACTCAAACCGGGTGAAATTCTTGTATCGACCTATGGAGGTGGTTTAAATATCTACAACTACGCTTCCGACAGTTTTCAGCAATTTATTAATAACCCCAGTGATTCCACCAGTATACCCGATAACCAGATATGGCTCCCCATTCTTGGTGATGATGGAAACTACTATTTTAGTGGCAATTCATTCACCGCACTTATCCAGTTTAATCCCAACACTAAAAAGTTTAAGGAATTCCTCTTTTTGCAAAATATCTCCACTTTTATGATGCCTGTCAGAATTTCTGACGGAAGGATATTTATCAATGATGTTTCCGAGGGGTTAAGGGAACTGATGCTTACGGATGATCCCTCCGTTCGTACCGTGTATGATAACGAAGGCAAACTCATCAAAAATATCGAAAGTATCCTGTTTGACTCAAACGATATGCTTTGGATTGGAACCGGAAATGGACTGATTGAATTTGATCCCGACACAAAAAAAACCAAACGCTATGGTGCCGAAGATGGATTGCAGGGGAGTGAGTTTACAAGGTTTGCCGCATATAAAGCGTCTAACGGAGAGATGTACTTTGGCGGAAAAAATGGCTTTAGCGTTTTTCATCCCGATAAAATTAAGATGAGCAATTATAAACCTCTAATCGTATTTACCGACTTTAAACTTTACCAGGAAAGTGTGGCAATAGGACAAGAATCTCCCCTGAAAAAGAATATTCTCCTGATGGAAGAAATTGTTCTGGATCACAATCAGAATGATTTTTCATTTTCGTATGCTGCACTTGATTTTTCCAATCCAGATAACATCAACTATAAATATAAACTCGAAAATCACGATGAAGAATGGATAGATGCAGGAAATAAAAACACTGCCAGCTATACCAATATGGGGCCGGGGAAATATATTTTTAAAGTCCTGACAACAAACAGCGATCGTATTTGGAATGATAAGGTAACTTCTATCAGGATTACAATTAAACCACCTTGGTGGCAAACAACCCTGGCGTACTTTATTTATGGTATCTTGTTTATCACCGGCATAATTATAGTGGATCGTTTTCAGAGAAAAAGGCTCAAAGAGAAAGTTCGGGCTCAGGCAAGGGAAAGGGAATTGACACAAGCCAAGGAAATCGAAAAGGCATACAACGAATTAAAGACTACCCAGAAACAACTTGTCCATGCTGAAAAAATGGCTTCCCTGGGTGAGCTAACTGCTGGTATTGCCCATGAAATTCAAAACCCTTTGAATTTCGTTAATAATTTTTCGGAAGTAAATACTGAATTAAT
>JABMPI010000154.1 GCA_013203755.1 Bacteroidota bacterium | reverse complement strand
TTGCAGGACCTTGTTTTTCTGGTGAATCGGGTCGGTATAAACGAGCATGAACTTCTGCTCCATCTTCGGCAGTAAACGTTACAAATTCAGGAGTGCGCCACTTGTATTTATTAAATTCTTGTGTAGTTGAACTTGTAATTTGAGTTGCCTCGGCACCTGCTTTATTTTCTTGTAAATAGAGTTCCCAGGGTTTGTTAGCAGTAGAATAACGAATGGCTAAATATTTCTCGTTAGGCGAAATAGTTATTTCATTGCCACCTTCCAACGGAGTTATTTGTGTTAATTCACCTCCCCAAACCGGCATTTTGTAAAAATGGCTTACTCCCGGGTGAATTTTGTTTGCGGTAAAATAGAAATGCTTTTTATTGTTTGAAATAAATGCTTCAGAAACTTCAAATTCTCCACTTGTAAGTGTTGTTTTCTTTTTTGTTTCGATGTTAACTGCGTATAAATGAGAATAGCCGGTTTCTTCGGAATGAAACCAAATTGATTTTCCATCGGGCATCCAACCCATGTTGCCGGTTGAAAATCCCCAGCCACCAATTCCGGGGCCGCCAATCCAGGCTTCGTCACGCTGGCGGTCGAGTAAATCCAAATCTCCGGTTGCCGGGTCGAGCAATAAAATCCATCGGTCTTTATTGTCTCGCGAAAGAGCAACAACAACGGCCAAATCTTCGGTCTCATTCCAAACAGGCCCAAGTAAATTAATGTCCCGGTCTTTAATTTCCGAACTATCTTTTTGCACTCTATCCGGATAGTCTTTAAAATAATCTGGTTGGTCTTTTAATCCTGGAATCTCATTCGTTTTAATTTTAACAATTTTGTTGTTTTCAACATCAAAAATACCCATTGCAACTTTGGTTTGGGCACTGCCTACTTTTGTCCGTGCATTTTTTTCTTCGGTGTAGCCAGTTTCGGTAACATGGTGCGTAACCGAAGTAGATTTTGTTCCCTGTGCATTTTGGTAGGTGGAATAAACAACAAACTTGGCAGTTGGACTCAACGATGTTCCTCCCATCCTTTTTTTACCCAAATATATTTTTTCAGGCTGTTTTATTTTTTCATTTTCACGTTGATTCTCCTGCGCTTTGTTCATCGCTTTTCTTTCATTCAACACAACAAACAAATCTCTTTGTTGCTCTTCTAACCATTTTGCCTGCCCTTTATTTTCTGGTTTAGGTTTGTCTTCTCCCGAAACAAAATTGGTGATTTGTTTTATTAGTCCGGTTTCAGGATCGATTGTAAACAGGTTTTTATCTTTTGAAAATGAAATTTGAGAATCATTCAGAACAAATTTTGGAGACGATGCTTTGTCCAGCCAGTTTGTCAATTGCTTTTCAGTTCCTTTTTTTATGTCAAAAAGAAAAATATTTCCATTTCTGGTATAAGTTTTCTGGCTTTTTTCTGAATTGTAATTTCCATATTTACCCGGTAACCCAATTTTTACCTCGTTTGGAACTTTCTCAATTTTCTTAGTTTTTATTGAAATGGAATAAAGCGAAGAAAGTGTGTCTTGCTCCGGATTCCAATCGAAGTATATATTTTCTCCTTTTTCATCCCAAAAAATACCAGAGGGAGATGTGCCAATCCATTTGTCAGGATTTTGCATGATTTGCTCGATGGTGAGCGAACTTTTATTGTTTTTTTGAATTTGTGCAAATCCTGTAAATACAGAAAATACGAGCAGAATTAGAAATAAATTTCTCATGGTTTATATTAATGTTGTGGCCTTTTATTCAAGGGCAGCTAAAATAGGTATTTTTTCAGAAAAAATGTGTTTCCTGACAAAGCTTAGAATAGTATGCAAGTTTATTAATTAGTTTTGCTTTAAATTTTTATTCTATATGTAATGAGGATATTTAAATTTGGTGGTGCTTCGGTAAAAAATGCGGATGCGGTGCGAAATGTGGCACAAATAATAAACCGCCATAATAATAATAATAATTTGGTAGTGGTAATTTCAGCTATGGGAAAAACCACCAATTTGATGGAAACCCTAGTTAGAGCCTATTTTGAAAAAGATGAAAAAACCGGAGACATCTTTAATCAATTCAAATTTTTTCATACTGAAATTTGCAACGAACTTTTTGAAGAGGATGGAATTCCCAATTCAGTAAAAAGTAGTTTTAATGAATTAGAGAATAAGTTAATTAAAACTCCTTCCCTAGATTTTAATTTTGAATACGATCAGGTTGTAAGTTTTGGTGAAATGGTTTCCACTCGAATAGTTAGCGAATACTTGAATTCTATTCAATCGAAAAATCTGTGGGTTGATATTAGAACGTGTTTACGAACCGATGATAAATTTAGGGATGCATCGGTAAATTGGAATTTGACCGAGAAATTGGTTCAACAATATCTTAATTTTGAAAGCGAAAGGTTATACATTACGCAGGGTTTTATTGGAGCTACAACTTCTAATTTAACAACAACACTTGGCCGCGAAGGATCGGATTTTACTGCGGCGATTTTGGGAAATGTGTTAAATGCTGAAGATGTTTCTATTTGGAAAGATGTTCCGGGCGTTTTAAATGCCGATCCTAAAAAAATGGAGAACACTGTAAAAATTGATGAGTTGTCTTATCGCGAAGCCATAGAAATGGCGTATTCCGGTGCGCAGGTAATTCATCCAAAAACGATGAAACCGCTGCATAACAAGGGAATTCCATTATTGGTAAAATCCTTTGTTACCCCAGAAAGTAAAGGTTCAATAATTCATTCGGTCGATCATAAACTTCAGCTCCAACCTGTTTTTATTGTAAAAGAGAATCAGGTGTTAATTACCATTTCACCCAAAGATTTCTCGTTTATTAGTATCGAAGACATAAATAATATTATAGATCTGCTTCATAAAAATCGAATTAAAATAAATCTAATTCAACAATCTGCCATCGACTTTAACCTGGTTGTTGATTTCCCTGAAGTTGATTTAAATGAAGTTTTAACTCATTTTGTGGAGAGTTACATCGCACATTACAATACCGATTTAACGCTGCACACAATCCGGCATTTTAACGAGGAAGTCTTGCAAAAGATGAAAAAAGGCAATAAAATATATCTCGAGCAGAATAGTCGTCGAACTGCACGATTGCTTATTAAACAATAATTTTTCAATATTAGTTCGCTTAAAATATTGCTGAAAAACAAATTGTTGTAATTTTAGAGGGTCGCAACTTACTTATAACCAAAACTGCGTTTAAACATGAAACAAAAAAAGATTTTACCCTACGCCATTGGACTTGTTGTAATTGCCATTATTGTTATGGTTGTTGGAAAAAAACAGGGTTGGTTTGGCAAAGAGTTTACCGTTAGTATTGCCACCGAAATGGTAAAAAGTGAAACTCTAACAGAGTTTATAACCGCAAATGGAAAAATTCAACCCGAAACTGAAGTGAAAATCAGCCCCGATGTTGCCGGAGAAATAGTGGAGCTTTTTGTTGAAGAAGGCGATGAAGTGGTAATTGGCGACCCGCTTTGTATTATAAAGCCCGAAATGTACGTTTCTGCATTAAATCGGGCAGAGGCAGCATTAAATTCGTCGAAAGCCAGATTGGCGCAAGCAGAAGCACAACAAATAGAACGCGAGCTGGCGTATAAAAGATCGAAACAACTTTACGAAAAAAATACAATTGCAGTTTCTGAATTTGAGTCGGCAGAAGCAGCTTACAAAGTTTCGCTGGCAGAAGTTCGGGCAGCACAATTTGCTGTAAAAAGTTCGGAAGCAACTGTTTCGGAAGCAAAAGAACAGCTTACAAAAACAAAAATTTATGCGCCTATTTCGGGTACTATTGCAGCACTGAATGTAGAAAAAGGCGAACGTGTGGTTGGAACAAATATGTACGCAGGAACAGAGATGATGGTGGTTGCCGACCTCGAAAAAATGGAGGTTCAAGTAGAGGTGAATGAAAATGATATTGTAAAGGTTGCAAAATTCGACACCGCATTAATTGAAGTAGATGCCTACTTAAATCGTAAGTTTAAAGGTATTGTTACCGAGATTGCAAACTCAGCAAGTACCACTGGAACAACTGCCGACCAGGTAACTAATTTTGATGTAAAAGTGTTTTTATTACGCGATTCGTACGTCGATTTAATAGACTCTGCAGCTGGTAATTTTTATCCTTTCAGACCGGGAATGTCGGCAACTGTTGATATTCTTACCGAAACACGCAAAGATGTAATTTCAGTGCCAATTTCGGCCGTAACCACCCGAATTAAAAAAGAGGGCGGAGGAACAGTTGAAGTGAAGGATGAAACGGCAGAAGGCGATGTTGATAAAGAAGAAGAAGAGGAAGTTATTGAACGTGAAGAGAAACAGGAAGTTGTATTTGTTTTTAAGGATGGACGGGTTAGCAAAGTGGAAGTAAAAACCGGAATTCAGGACAATAACAGTATCGAAATCTTGGAAGGAATTAACGAAGGCGAAGAAGTTGTGGTTGCACCGTACAATGCTATTAATAAAACGCTAAAAGATAGTATGATGGTGAAAAAAGTGAAGGAGGAGGAGCTGTTTAAGGTAAAGAAATAGAAATAATTGATTAACTAAATAGTTGAAAATGCCTCGTTCGAAAATGAACGGGGCATTTATTATTTCTTTTTCTAAGCATTTGGATTCTATCCCTATAGATTTCCGCTCATGACCAGATCTATTTTCTCAATTAAAAAAAACCAGGGAATATCGAAGCTTTTCCTCAAAAAAGCTCCTCCCTTGGCAAACTATTATTTTATTAAACTTTTATAGCATCCCACCCTGCCTCGAAAGCGTGTTTCAGGTTTTCAGTATTTAGTGAGTATTTTTTGCGCTTTTGCGATTGCATCAAGAATGAAAATGGGGTTAGGGTATAAGCATAAATCAAATAAAGCGACAAAGGCTTTATAATTCCCTCACTTTGCCCCCTTTGCCACAGATCAAACAAAGGTCTCAAATACTCAGTGCCCTCTAGACGGCTTTTTTCATTTATCATTGGAGTATTATCGCACTGAGTTAAAAATGCCGATTCATTTGGTTCTTTTAACCTGTACCGGGCAATGTTATTCCAAATAAGCTCAAATCCTTCTTTTACAGGCATTCCTACTTTATATTCTTTAAAAGCATTTATCCCAAGGTTTGCTTTTAATTCAACATAAAGTGTATTAATCATATCCTCCTTATTTTTGAAAAACAAATAAATTGTAGCTGGCGAAACACCTGCATTTTTTGCTATTTCCGACATTGGCGCAGCCTGAAATCCTCTCTCGTTGACTAAAGCCAAAGTTGAATTTAATAAAGCAGTTCTTTTATTATTGTTTTTTGTTCTCATGCCCCACTTTTGTGTCTTTAAAACAAATGTATTCTTTTTTACAAAAAATATAACTAATCCTTCTTTGTAAGGTGGTCTAATTGTAATCCAACAAACGTACGTGGTTTAAACCCGTTTAATATTTTCTCTTTTGAATTTTCATCTACCTGAAGAAATTTCTGATAGTCTTTCCCTTTTAGGTGAATTCCCAAAAAAGCACTCACAAAATGTTGATTGATGTTATTAATCCTTTTCTGGTCCCATACCGAATCGGCATACCTTAAATACTCATCAATGTGTATTCCCTCCTTTAACGCTTCTGCTGGCGGAGGATTTGGTGCCACATTATGGCGTGCATTCATGTATGTTAATAGATATCTGTTAGAATTGACAACTCCTTCAAAAATTGCTTTTGTTCCTTTTTCATACCCCGAAATATCGTCCTCGCTACCGGCAACAAAAAACACAGGTTTTGTTAAACCAGCCAATCCTACTGAATCCCAAGCTCCTATTGTCATACCCCAAGGAGCAAACGCAACTACAGCCTTAATTCTTTCATCCTGCGAATTTATATAGTCTTCATTTCCAGCCATCCGGCCATTTAAAGCATCACATCCGCCACTCATCTGAGAGAACATAAAAGCTGCATTCTTGCTATATCCTGCACCTGCAGTATTTAAGACACCATATCCACCCATCGAAAAACCAATTAGCCCAGTATTATTGGCATCAACTAATCCGGAAAGGAAATTGCCACTTTCGGGCTGGCTTAAGCGATCCATCTCATTTAACACAAAAAGCTGATCTAACGACCTGTTAAGCAAGGTACTGCTAAAGTTGGCAGCATCTCTGAAAGTTGATTCGGTATGATCAATTGAAACAACCACATAACCTTTCGATGCCAGGTTTTCAGCCAAATAAGTAAAGATATACCTTGAGCCGGTATAACCATGCGATAATATCAGTAATGGATATGGGCCATCTGAATCATTAACTTTTGCTGTCCGCTTACACCTTCCTTTAAATTCGAATGGGATCAATGGACGCTTAGGGTCGCCAAAATTCCCTAGAACTTCATCGTACACTTCTATTTCTTCTTCTGCAGAAGAAACTATTGCTGGATACCATACCTCGACGGTTATTGGACGATCGTAAGTTGAGGCAACACTATCCTTATAGTTTAATACATCTAACTGATTTTTATTAACAAGCGAAACAGTGCGCACACCTACTTTATAATCTCCGCGTTTGGCTAAAACGGGAGCATCGGGCAACAAGTCGCCAAAAATAAATTCTTCGGGTTTTTCTGTTGGAGATGACCAGGCCATTCCAAATATTAATGCTACAACTATTACAAGGAATAAATAATTTTGTTTCATAATGGATTGTTTATATGGTTAAATTTTGTTTCAAATTATTATAGCCGAAATGTACGCGTATATTTTATTAAAATGGTACGATTATCAGTCAATGGTAAATTGGGGGTATGATTCATTCTATCCGTATTTTTTGCTTCATTGTAAACAATATATAAATCATCTCCTTCACGTGGATTATACCTCAGTTTAATGTTGGCAACCAACATTTGAGCACCACTATTATGCTGGATAAATGCTGAAGTTGAAATTTTTGTGTTGATTGAGTAATCCAGCTTTAACTGAGTTAAATGCGAATTAAAATTCATATCCCGCTCTTTATGGGTGATGTTATTATATTGATACGAAAGTGTGGTACTTAGGTGAGACGAAATATTCCATAAGTTTAATAGTCCGGCATTAATTCGATTTCCTCCATAATATCCACTTAAATGCAAATTCCCTGTTGTTGCAAACGTCCGGCCCTGAGGGCTCGAAATTGAAGCTTCAAATGAAGGAAACTGGTAAGTTCCTGCGGGGATACTATCCTTTTCGGACAAATAAAAAGTATGCAACACATTATCGTAAGTATGTGTTAATGTTAATGTTCCTGAAGCACCCGATTTAGTGTGATAATTCCAATCAAAAGCATAAATCTCACTTTCTTTTTCGTGAGCATCTGAATTTCGAAAAAACAAAGACCCTTCGAATGAAAATTTATGATCCTGCAGCCACGATTGTTCATTCATGAGCCAGCCATACCACACCTTCGGTCTGTAATTACTGACATTGCGACGTAATTCATAACCCATTTCAGGATTATAATCGCTTCCAATCCTTGAAAAAGAAGCCTCATAACCAAATCCTTTAATGGATCGTTTTTGCCAGTTTAAATAAATTTTTGACTGGTCGATTGCTAAAAAAGATTCCTGCTGATTATTGGTAAATGTATTTGCTAATCCAAACACAAAATAATCGTTTCCTTTAACTTTAAGAGTACCATCAATTCCTGATGCTACATTTAAATTTCCTTCGGTATCAAGTTTATTTGTAGCCATGGCTCCGACATATGAACTGGCATTAATAATTTGCCGCCGTAAACGAACAACTCCATAATTTGTAGATGCCAAATCATCAACACTTTTGGTTTGCATATCCAAAAATCCGATGTCCCATTTTCCCATGCGGCCAACTAACCGTGCGCCTCCATATATAGGTATTGATTTACCATCTTCGATCCCTATTCTCCGGCTATAAAATAAGGTATTTGGTACATCGCTGTTAAAACTAAAAATACTTGCACGTTCCTGAAAGAACAATCGCTTTTCGGGAAAGAATAACGAAAAACGGGTTAAGTTCACTTGCTGGTCATCCGCCTCAACCTGGGCAAAATCAGTATTCATAGTAACATCCATTGTCAGATTACTCGACAAGCTGTATTTGACATCCATGCCAACGTTTAATTCGGATGAGTTATCCATTTTATAACCATTACCTGAAATTTCAGGAACTGAATTTTGTGTCAATCCACCTAAAACATAAGGTGCAATGTAAAGTGGTTTTTTGCTCTTAATCCCCTCGAAAACAAACTTTTGTGCCTGCGAAGGTTTAAACACACTCCAAGGTCCAAATTCGTTTGATAACCCAGGTTGGGTAATTCGTTCGTTATTATAGGCCAAGCGCCTGTAATAGGTAATTCCCATTATTGTTTTCCCATCAACTTCATTAAATCGCAAACTTGAGAAAGGCACACGCAGCTCGGCATACCACCCATTTTCATCCTGCGTTGTTTTAACATCCCAATATGTATTCCAGGTACTATTGACAGGAATGGCACCATCGGCATCGTTAAAAACCACAAAATCGGTGCGAACTCCAACAGGCGTAGTAATAAAACTTAGTGCATTTTCATTATCATTAAACGAATCGATTATAAAACCAAAATAATCATTGGCATAATTAAAAATGTCGCGCTTAAATGAAGTGGCCAAAATATCATCCACATTTTCATGAAACATCCGACCAGCCAGATACAGGTAGTTTTCATCGTATGCCATGTAAACTTCCGATTTCTCGGAAGGCTCTGCTCCCAGGGTCGGACTAAGCATCATGGAAGGAAGAACAGGGACTTCTGCCCATTCTAAACTATCGACCTTTCCATCAAAATTAATTGGTTTTTCTAACTTAAAAACAACCTTTGGTTGTGAAAATCCACCCATCGAAACGGCCACCAAAAACAGTATTAAAATCAATTTCATAAAAATAGATTATATATTAACTACAAAGGTAACATACTTTAGTAAATGAATGTTCATTCTTTTATGAATAAAATTTAATATCGGGAGAAAGAAATTTTAAATCAAAGTTGGACATAAAGATCGTTACCTATTTAGAGCTGTGAATAAGTATGGAGAAACTTTGATATTCAGGCGTGGAGAATATCGAAATAGAACCGATGACCTCTTGACTGCCATTGTAGAATAATATAGCAAGCATCTTGCTATATACAAATCTACTTCAAGAAATAAGAGCCGCAATAATTAAATTGTGGCTCTTATTATTAGGTAAAATTTCTATTTATACCGTTTCAAATGTTAATTTACCCAATAAAAAACATGGTATAATGCCGATTGATATTTGAAGCACAATAAAAAAACGTAGTGCATTTATTGGGCAATTTCAAATACAAATCGTTATTATTCGCCCGGAAAATAATCGCGTTTATCGAGTATGGTTAAATTGTTTGAATGAGCACGGTCTACTTTTAAAACCGTATTATCGGTAATACTTTTTCCTTCGTACTTATAACTTTTACTCATGGAAATCCGATTCAGCAATAAGTCTTTATAATCAACCGTAAAGTTATACGAAACCTCTTCCAAATAATTCTTATTAGAAGTTCCAACCGCCAAACCTAAGCCTTGGCGGTTATTTTTTGCTGATTGTACTTCGCCTTCGATTTTAAGCACCGAATAATCTACTTTATTTATGGTGATTTTTCCTTTAAAGGCAGAGGCATAAAAATCGCCCGAACCTTCTAAAGTTGGTTCATCCTGACTAAATACAATTACCCAATATTCTTGTCCATCAATTTTTGGCTGGCTCTCTAACGAAAGCTTATAATCGGCTAATAAAGCAGGATTTAATATATTCGAAGCCGAACGAGCCCAGTCCATTCCCAATAAATCGTCGATATTCATTAAACCGCTTGAAAAGGTATAATCAGCTTCACTTTGCTCCTTTTTTACCGAATATTTCCGCGAAACAAATGCATCCGATTTCGATACTTCGCTATAACCTTTAGCATCGTATATTAAAACAGAAGCAATTTGTGGTGTTTCTACTTTGTCGTTAACCGTACGTTCGTTATTGTAACTGCAATGCATGTTAAACGGCCCTGCACCATTGTTGTACTTAATATTTTCCGATGCCATTCTTAAAATGCGGATTAGAACCATGTTTTGCGCAGCAATGTCGATTTCTTCAATTCCGTAGGATTGCGACTCAATTTTAATAACATTAAATTCTTTGTCGAAAAGAGATTTTACCGGAAATTGTTTGTTTTTAAAACCTACAGCTGAAAAAAATATATTTTTTGAAACCAGCTCTAGTGGCACCTTTAATTCAAAATTACCTTCATCGTCGCTGGCAGTTCCGTAAAATGTGCCTTCTAAACCAATATTGGTATACGAAATGGCTTCGTTTGTGGCAGCGCTAATTACCTTTCCCTTAATTGTTTTAACAACTTGTCCAGGTTGTTGAGCCATTGTAAAAATACTCAAAACCATTGCTGTTACTAATATTGATAAAGTTTTCATTTTAAAATTGTTTTATTAAAAGTAAGGTTTTCACTCGAATAATTGGTCTGTTTTCAAAATAGAAAAGTATATTAATTAAACAGTTTATATAATTTACTATGTAAATAACGTTATTCTAAGGAATTATTATTCGCTATATTTGTTACTATCTAAAAAAAAAATGATGGCTCAAAAATATTTTATACTGCTTTTTAGTGCTATGCTTGTTGTTTTTACCTCGTGTGTTTCGAAAAAAAAATACCTTGAAATGGAAGCCGGCAGGTTAAACGCTGAAGAACTCTCGCGTAAGTTGGATGGAGAAAACAGTGCTAAAGCTGCTCGGATTGAAGCATTAATTGCCGATTATGAAAGTATGAAAAATGAATTGTTGGAAAACAATGCAATCAAAGACAATTACATTGACTCGTTAAACAGTGAAATTTTTATTCTTGCCGAAAATCTTAATAAACAGGAGGAGTCGTTACAGGAGACTAGTTTTAATCTCGATTTTGAGAAACAACGCCTAACCAATGCGCTGAATGCCAAAGATAAATCAATAAAATTATTGCAGGCAAAAGTAGAAAGCTTGGAGACTGAGGTTTCGAATGTTAATACGGTTGTTGACCAAAAGAACTTTGAAATTGGTAAGTTGGAAGACAAGGCTAAGGTGTTGGAGGGTAAAATTCAAACTGCCGACAATAAATTAACTGTATTACAAAAGGAGTTGGATAAAGTAATAGCTGAAACCGGGAAGTTGCAAGCAGAGATTAAAATGAAAGCTGCCGCAATTACAAAGCTGGAAAACAATGTGAAATTGTTGAAAAAGGAAATTGGAAGTTAGAATTTGTAAATTTATAATCAATATAATTTTAAAATAATGAATAAGATAATTTTAGCAGTATTTGCTGTTTTGTTGTGTGTTTCAAGTGGTGCAAATGCACAAAGTAAAAAGTCAATTTTTAATGGTAAAAATCTTGACGGGTGGAAAATTCATGGAACAGAAAAGTGGTATGTACAAGATGGTTTGTTGATTTGTGAGAGCGGCCCTGACAAAGAGTACGGGTATCTTTCAACCAATAAAAACTATACCGATTTTGAACTTACCGTTGAATTTCTGCAAGAGGCAGATGGAAACAGTGGTGTTTTTATCCGGTCTACTTTTGATGGTACAAAAGTAAGTGGCTGGCAAGTTGAAGTTGCTCCACCAAACCATGACACCGGCGGTATTTATGAATCTTACGGACGTGGCTGGCTGGTTCAAATTCCGGATGAAAAGGAGAATATCCTAAAAATGGGAGAGTGGAATAAAATGAAAATAAAAGTAGTTGGC
>JABMPI010000153.1 GCA_013203755.1 Bacteroidota bacterium | reverse complement strand
GGACGGTTCAAAATTTTAATGAAGAGAAAGGGAAAAAGAACAAGTCAGAATGGGGAAGTTATTTAAAACCTTTCACTTAGTAATGGTGAGGTAAATTTATTGATCAAACATCATACAAAATAGTGTTTCCGAATTGGGTACTGAACGTACTTTCAGACTTCCATTATGTAATCGCATGATTTGACGTGAAATGCTTAAGCCAATTCCTGAACCATTTTCGCTGGTCGTAAAAAAGGCACAAAAATCTCACCGATCATTTCGGGTTTTTTGTTCAAAAACATACAACTAATATAACTCAATTTTGCATTATATCCATTTGTCGGATATGTAACATACAAAGTTTAGGGATTTTGTTCCTAATTATTTCAATTAGTTTAAATTATCATTAATATCTGATTAAAAGATGACTTTATACAGGAATATATTATGACCAATGGTTTATATTTATACCTTATAAAGTCGCATATTATTTAATCAGAGAATAATTCATTAACCTATTAAATTCAAGGAGGATAAATATGTCAGGTGTAACCGAAATCATTAACAAAAAAATTGAACTGAATGGCAATAAACGCGAGGTTTTATTGCCTATTTTACAATCAATTGTCGAGAAAGAACATTATCTCAAAGCAGAGTCGATGCTAGAGGTAGCAAAGGTCCTTAAAATTTCTGCCGCAGAAGTGTATGGTACTGCTTCGTTTTATTCTTTTTTGGAAACAAATAAAGAGTTAGGCAAATATGTAATCCGTGTTTGCAAGACCATTGTATGTGACATGCACGGTAAAAGAGAAATAATGGAAGCTTTGGGGCAGTGCCTGAACATTAAGTTGGGGGAAACCACCAATGACAAGAAATTTTCATTACTCACTACCAATTGTTTGGGTTTTTGCCATAAAGGCCCGGCAATGCTTATTAATGATGATGTATTTACCGAATTGACACCTGATAAGGTTAGGAATATCATCGCAGATTATAAATTAAACAAATAAGGAAAATAGCATGTACGAAAATACGGTAAAACGAGCAGACATCATTTTTGCACCATATTCTACCTATCCTTATAAGGTATTGGGCGAAATGATAAAAAAAGATAAAGATGCTATTATTCAGGAATTAATTGATTCGGGGTTGAAGGGAAGAGGGGGAGCCGGTTTTTTAACAGGTCTGAAATGGAAATTTGCAAAAGAAACCCAAAACAAAGAAAAATATGTGATTTGTAATGCTGACGAAGGAGAACCCGGAACTTTTAAAGACAGGGAAATCCTTTCGCAAGTTCCAAGAAAAGTATTCTCGGGTATGGCTTTATGTGCTTATATAATAGGTGCAAAAAAAGGATTTGTTTATTTGCGTGCGGAATATAATTTTTTACGAAATGACTTGCAAAAGGAAATTAATATTTTTGAAGAAGAGGCAAAAAAGCTAAATCTGGAATTCTCAATCGAAATCTTTTCAGGAGCTGGAGCTTACGTTTGTGGTGAAGAAACAGCATTGATAGATTCCATGGAAGGAAAACGGGGCGAGCCGAGGAATAAACCTCCTTTTCCGGTCACGGATGGTTATCTGGGAAAGCCAACCGTTGTAAATAATGTTGAAACCTTTGTTTCGACAATGATGGTTTGCAACATGGGGCTAAAGGAATTCAGTAAAATTGGCGCAAGGGGACAAAAAGGATCTAAATTATTTTCAATTTCCGGTGATACTCCGAAAGGAGGCGTGCATGAATTGGAATTAGGGCTAACTGTTCAGAATTTGGTAGATGAATTTGGTGATGGCGACACCAAAGCAGTTCAGGTGGGTGGAGTTTCTGGTTTTTGTGTCCCGAGAAAAAATTTTGGTAAGTACACCATCGGATACCCGGGAAAACTTTCCGGAGATTCATTGCCAACCGGCGGTTCTATCATGCTATTTAATAGTTCCCGTTCCATGTATAATGTCTTGCATAATTATGTGGATTTTTTCTGCGAAGAATCTTGTGGGCAATGTACGCCTTGCAGGGTTGGAACACAGCAACTTTTAAAAGGGATTGAGGCTATTAAAGCAAATAAAAAGCCATCTTCCTATTTAAAAACACTCGTAAAATTGGCTGAGACTATGCATGTTGCTTCAAAATGTGGGCTTGGGCAATCAGTAGCCAATTCGTTCCAGTCAATTGTTGAAGAGTTTCGGGAAGAAATTATTTATTAATCAAATAATAGAAGATATGTTCACCATTAAGATAGATAATGTATCAGTAACAGTAGAAAAAGGGATGACTATACTGGAAGCTGCACGTAAAATTGGAATAGATATTCCAACACTATGCTACCACGAAGATTTGTGTATTGCAGGGAATTGCCGTGTCTGTGTTGTAGAGGAAAAAGGAAAAAAAACATTAACGGCATCTTGTGCCACGCCGGCATACGAAGGCATGGAGATATTGACCTATTCTGCCAAAGTTCAGACAGCCCGAAAGCATATCGTTGAGCTTTTATTGAGTGATCATGCTGAAGAATGTACAAAATGTTTCAAAAACGGAAATTGTGAATTACAGAATTTAGCAAGTAAATATGCCGTTGGTGAATCTTTGTTCCTGGATTTGTGGGAAGGGAAAGAATATAAAGTTGATGATTCCTCATCAGCTATTCAATTTGATCCCAGTAAATGCGTGAAATGCCAACGATGTGTCCGCACTTGTTCCGAAATACAGGGGGTGAATGCACTGACTGTGGGCGAAAAAGGCAAGGACATGCACATCACAACTTTTATGGGTTTGCCATTAAACAATGTTCCCTGTACTAATTGCGGACAATGTGTAACCCATTGCCCAACCGGGGCACTAACCGAACGGCGTTATTACGATGAAATATGGGAAGCTATTGGTGATGAATCAAAACATGTTATTGTAAATACTGCACCTTCGGTACGTGTGGCATTGGGCGAAATGTTAGGATATCCTGTTGGGACAAGAGTTACGGGAAAAATGGCTGCTGCGTTAAAGTTAATAGGTGCCGATTCGGTTTTGGATACGGACTTTTCTGCTGATTTGACTATTATTGAGGAAGGTAATGAGCTTCTTCAACGCTTGAAAAAAGCTTTAGTTGATAAAGAAGAAGTGTCATTACCAATGATTACCTCCTGTTCACCAGGTTGGATAAAGTTTGCTGAGCACATGTTCCCTAATCAATTGGATCATCTTTCAACTTGTAAATCGCCACAACAGATGTTTGGTGCTTTGGCAAAGACCTATTATGCCGAAAAAATGAATTTAGAGCCTAAGGATATCGTTTCCGTGTCCATCATGCCATGTTCAGCCAAAAAATTTGAAGCCAACCGGCCTGAAATGCGAAGCAGCGGATATCAGGATATTGATGCAGGTTTGACAACACGCGAATTAGGGCACATGATAAAACAGGCAGGTATTAATTTCCTTGAATTGGAACCAAAACCTTTTGATAGTATTATGGGCGAATCGACTGGCGCCGGGGTTATTTTCGGGGCTACCGGGGGCGTAACGGAAGCTGCCTTACGAACTGCCTATGAAGTGGTTACAGGTCGCCCTGTTCCGTTTGATAATTTGGAAATTTTACCGGTTCGTGGCACCGATGGCATTAAAGAAGCAACCATTAAAATTGAAGGCTGTTTGCCTGAGTGGTATTTCCTCGAAGGGGTGGACCTAAAGGTGGCCGTGTCGCATGGCTTGAAAAATGCCAGGATTATTATGGAGCAAATTGAAGCAGGGAAATCACCTTATCATTTTATTGAGATTATGGCATGTCCCGGTGGGTGTCTCGGTGGTGGAGGACAGCCAATACCTACCAATGCAGAAATTCGAAAAAAGAGGACTGAAGCCATTTATGCAGAAGATAGAAGCATGACATTAAGAAAATCTCATAAGAATCCGGAAATAAAAATGATTTATGATGAATATTTAAAAGAACCACTTGGCGAAAAATCTCATCATTTATTGCATACACATTATACAAAGCGGAACAAATATTAATTTACGATGATGAAGTTTACGCCGGAAGTTTACGGAATACCCGATGAGGCGATGAAACCTTTTATTGATGAGGATGAAATCAATAATTATTTAAAAATATGTCATCCTTCACGAAATAAGCTTACCTGCATTATAAAAAAATCACTGGATAAAAACCGATTGTCGCTGGAAGAGACGGCTTATCTTTTGAATGCCAACGAACCGGAAATGATCGAAGAGATCAAACAAGGGGCAAGAGAGCTGAAACGAAAGATTTACGGGGACAGGATTGTTTTATTTGCACCGCTTTATGTGGGCAATCAGTGTATCAATAATTGTGCGTATTGCGGATTTAAAGCCAGTAATAAAAATGTAAAGCGAGAAACCTTAACGAGCAAAGATTTAATTGAACAAATTGAGCATCTTGAATGCAACGGGCACAAACGCTTGATTCTTGTTTATGGCGAACATCCTGATTACGATGCCAATTTCATTGCCGATTCGGTTCGATCTGCTTACAAGGTAAAAAAAGGGATGGGCGAAATCCGCAGGGTAAATATTAATGCTGCCCCTTTAGATGTTGAAGGATATAAAATAGTTAAAGAATCCGGTATCGGTACTTATCAGGTTTTTCAGGAAACCTATCACCACGAAACCTATAATAAAGTGCACCAAAGTGGAAAAAAACGTGATTACGACTGGCGGTTAACGGCTCTGGACAGGGCACAGGAAGCCCTTGTTGATGATGTGGGCATTGGAGCCTTGTTCGGTTTGTATGATTGGCGTTTTGAAGTAATGGGATTGCTGCGTCACGTTAATCATTTAGAAGCGGTGTACAATGTGGGGCCACATACCATTTCGTTTCCACGTATCCAAAATGCCTACGATTTAGACATCGACAAATCGCATTTAGTTTCTGATGGCGATTTTGCAAAACTGGTTGCCATCTTGCGTTTAGCAGTTCCCTATACCGGTATGATTCTAACGGCCAGAGAACCTGCACATATCCGTGATGAAATTATGCAGTTTGGTGTTTCACAGATTGATGGTGGCACTAATATTCAAATGAAGGGGTATACAAAAAAAGAAAAGGAACAACAACTTGATGAAGAACAATTTGTGATTAACGATGACCGTTCGTTGGGAGAAGTTATTCAGGAACTCCTGGATCAGGGTTTTATTCCCTCGTTTTGCACTGCTTGTTACCGATTGGGGCGCACCGGTGAGCATTTTATGGAATTCTCCCTTCCGGGATTTATTAAACGCTATTGCCAACCAAATGCCCTCTTAACATTGGCGGAATATTTAGAAGATTATGCCTCACCCGAAACAAAAGAAAAGGGCAATAAATTAATCGCCGATAAGCTAAATGAAATGAAGGAAAATGACATTAAAAAACAGTTGTCTGAGAAATTAAGACTGTTAAAAGAAAAAGAAAGAGACTTGTATTTTTAATAAGATGAAACGAGCATGTAAAAAACATTACACACATGAGGATGATTATAAGCGAGTTACATATGATACCATAAAGAACAAACAATTACAATCATATGAAATAAATACGAATTATGTCTAAAGGAAGAGATCAAAAGCCACATATCGGAATTTTCGGTAAAAGGAACAATGGTAAAAGCTCCTTCATAAATACGATTGTCGATCAAGATGTTGCTATTGTTTCAAGAAAAGCCGGCACCACAACCGACCCTGTTAAAAAATCAATCGAGATATTTGGGGTAGGACCTGCCATTATTATTGATACTGCGGGGATAGACGACAAAGGCGAATTGGGTAATAAGAGGATTGACAAAACGATGCAAGTAGTGAAGATTATTGACCTTGCTATTTTGCTTATTGCTAATAATAATTTTGATGAATTTGAGCTAAATCTGATTAAGGAATTTGATGAATATTCTGTCCCATATTTTATTGTACATAACAAATCGGATGTTGAAAATATTATGGAGGAAACAGCAATTAAAATTCGCAAATTCACCCAAACAGATATTCTTGAATTTAGCACGATCGATTCAGGCAATTTAAATGAAGTTCTTGACGCAATAAAAAAAACTATTCCCCAAACTATCTATAAAAAGTCCTCTTTATTAGGCGATTTGTGTTCAAAAGGAGATATTATTATGCTAGTAATGCCTATTGATAAAGAAACGCCTGAAGGAAGGCTTATCTTGCCTGAGGTGATGGCTATACGAGATGTGCTTGATAATGACAGTACTGCCATTGTGCTAAAAGATGATGAAATTGAATCTTTTTTGAAAAAATCTCAACTAAAGCCAAACCTGGTCATTACTGATAGTCAGGCATTCGAACAAGTAAACAGGCTTATTCCCATTAACATCCCTTTAACAAGCTTTAGTATTTTATTAGCCTATAATAAAGGTGATTTCCAAAATTACCTGAAAGGCACACCTAAATTATCCGATTTAAAAGATGGTGATAGAATATTGATTTTTGAATCGTGCACTCACCAAATTGAATGTGAAGATATTGGGAGAAAAAAAATCCCAGCCTGTCTCAGGAAATTTACAGGCAAAAAACTCGATTTTGATGTTGTTCCCGGCCTGAACAAATTGCCCAGGGACATTCATGAATATGCAATTGTAATTCAATGTGGCGGTTGCATGCTTACAGGTAAGCAAATTGTTAACAGGTTAAAACCGGCTGTCGATGCGGGCATACCCATTACAAATTATGGGTTAACACTTGCTTATGTACATGGGATTTACAATCGCGCAATTGCTCCTTTTATCGCTAATAAGTGATTCTATGAAAACAGAATTTGATGCTATTTTAGCTAAAAAAATATTTTCTAAAGATGATATTGTTGCCCTTCTATCAACAACCGATGAAAATGATGTCGGAAAACTTTTTGAAAAATCTTGTTCCGTAAAAAAAGAATATGTTGGCAGCGAGGTATATTTGAGGGGCTTATTGGAATTTTCGAATGTTTGCAGAAAAAATTGTTTTTATTGCGGGATAAGATCCGATAATAAACAAATACATCGGTATTCTATTCCTGATGAAGAAATCAAAGAAATAGTTTTGCATGCATGGAAAAACAACTATGGCTCCATGGTATTCCAGTCAGGCGAAAGAAACGATGCTGTTTTTATTGAGCATGTGATAGATATTCTAAAATATTCAAAAAAAATTACAAATAATGAGATTGGGATAACTTTATCGTGTGGTGAGCAATCAGAAAAAACTTATCAAAAATTGTTCGATTCCGGGGCACATCGGTATTTGTTGCGCATCGAAACTTCCAATGAAGCTTTATATTATAAAATCCATCCTGAAAATGAAACACATAGTTTTAAAGCCAGGATAGAAGCATTAAGAAATCTTAAAAAAACAGGCTTTCAAACAGGCACAGGAATAATGATTGGCTTGCCATTCCAAACAATTGAAGATTTAGCGGATGACCTATTGTTTTTCAAAAAAAATGATATTGATATGGTTGGAATGGGGCCATATATAGAGCATAAGGAAACGCCAATGTATAAGTACCGAAAGCTATTGATGCCTAAAACAGAACGGTTTAACCTTACCCTGCGCATGATAGCAGTACTACGAATTATGATGAAAGATATAAATATAGCTGCATCTACTGCATTGCAAGCTATTGATAATGAAGGAAGGGTAAAAGGATTAAAAGCCGGGGCTAATGTAATTATGCCCAATTTAACGCCATCTGCTTATATCGAAGATTACTTTTTGTATGATAATAAGCCTTGTTTACACGAAAATATTGGAAAATATTTTAAACTGCTGGAATCAAGTATTCATGATGCCGGCGATACAATAGCTTATAAAAAATGGGGCGATTCCAAACATTTTTTCACAAGAACTTCTGCCAGGTGAGCTAAAATTTGGTAAATGGACATTGATTATAAGTAGTTTGTTGTAATTGGCCCATCTAATAAGCTGAGTTCGATGGCATCAAATATGAAATAAAAAATACCAAGGAGACAAAGTACCAAAGCAAAAATAAATCTTAAATTAAGGTTCCTGCTATCCTCCCCTTAATCATACCATAACGGAAGTGGAAGTGCTATGTTATAGAAACTCGCACATCGTTTCTATTTTTACTTTCTTTTTATTCGATAGTTTATTTAAATAAAAAGGCGACAACGGTAAAAGTTGCCGCCTTTATAATTAGCTTCTAAAAATATCCGATTTAGTCTGTGTCCCAATCTTTATAATCCAAATAGTGAGTCCACTCCGAAAAGTCAAAAAAGGTGTCCTGTCGGGCATCTCCCCTGCACGGCGAGAAGCCTATGAACCAGCACCGGAGCTGAGATTAAAATTAGTGGTATTAAATCTAAAAGATGGGTATGAAGGGTAGAAAATTCAGGGAAGAATATAAGGATTCCCACGGCAAGCCATGTGGGATTATTTGATTAAAACCTTTTTCTAAGTTGTGAACTTTGGAAAAGTTAGAGCAAAAATAAAAGCTCTTCTTTTTAACACTCCGCCGGCCGATGCTCCTTGTACTAATCCAACCCGGCGCTTCACACCGGGCTTTTACAGCAACACCTCTTCGGAGCTAAAAAAGCAGAAAAATTGAAAAACAAAAATCAATTCCATCATTCCATCAATCCTTAACTTGTAACCTGAAACGTGTAACTTTTTACTTTTTACTTACGACTAACCACTTTCGACTTTCGACTACTTTCGGCTAACTACTAACTACTTTTTTTACTAAATTGACCTTTCTAATTATTCAACTAAAACTAACCGATTATGGAACGACGAAAATTCATCAAACAATCTGCAACCGGAGTGGCCGCTTTTACAATTATTCCTGCAACTGTATTAGGAAAAAATGGTGCAATTGCTGCCAACAGCCGAATGAATCTGGGTTACATTGGAACAGGAAAACAAAACCGTGGTTTACTTTGGGCTTTTAATCGCCATACCAACGAAACAGTTGCCGTTGCAGCCTGCGATGTGGATGCTCAGAAACTTCAACTTTTCAGAGAGAAGGCCATGCAAGTGAATAAAGAACAAGCCGGCACGGAAGCGGATATTTTCACCACAAAACATTACCGCGAAATTTTAGAACGTAAAGATATTGATGCCGTGGTAATTGCCACACCCGATCACTGGCATGCACAAATTACAGTTGATGCCGC
>JABMPI010000152.1 GCA_013203755.1 Bacteroidota bacterium | reverse complement strand
AATCAGACTTAGGTCCATCCGTTAAAAGTAGTTCGTTAGACAATATGGGCAATTTCGTTAAAAGCTAAGATAGATATAAATATTAGTATAGAAAGTAGGTTCTTCATTATGATGGGTTTGTGTATCCGAAAACATTGGGTTATTTCCTTATTGTATTGTTCGGATACAGTGCCAATATAGGTCTGTAAAATAACCTTAGTAATAAAAGTGTTCATCTTATGGGCTTTTCGAGTATTAGTGATTTAGTTTTAATTTGAAAGTTGAATGAAATACAGAACCAAGTTATAGATAATTCCAATCAAAACAATGAAAGCAAAACCTCTCAAACAATAGGTGAAAATATTTTCATCCATGGATGCAGAGGGGTGTCGATATCGTTCCAACTGCGAGTACTATGTTTCTGTTGAGATACGTAACAGAAATATTGTCTATTTCAAGACTTGATGTATGTGAGTAAATTTTAATTGTTTTTATACCTTCTAATCTTAATCTAACACTTAGGTAGCAAATAAACTTTACATGGAATCGGAGAAAATGGATTTGAGAATTTACACCACAATACTCTAATACAGATTAAGTTGTGAGGTATAATGTGGCGAATTAATATGTAAAAAGAATCTCATAGTTTTATGGAGAAATCTGTCCAATAGGTTTAGACGTTAGAATTACAATTTTTTTAGATGAACTTAAAGAAATTTATCCAAATGATTTAATTCGACCTGAGACCTTGATTATTTCGAATACGATGCTCAGGGATATGTTTAGAGATTTTTTATTAAAAGAGTTCAAATAGGCATACAAAAACAGAATTATTAACCCGAGAAATAAATAAAAAAGATTGTCCTTTGTTTAAATTAAGGATTTCTTTCTTTGATATCGTCGATCGCCTTTTTGTAATATGGCATTCTCTCGGATCCCTTAAATAAGGGAATAGCAACCTTCTCTATTTAATTTTACAAATCTTTCAAAACTTCAATCGGACTTCTTTAACTTCCCTAATACTAAATTAACAATAATCTTGTTCAAACCAGGTTAATTATTTCGTTCCAAAAATATATTTTATTGAGTTAAAACATTTAAAATCTTTTCCGGGGTAATTGGCATTTGATTAACTCTTGCACCGCAAGCATTAAAAACTGCATTTGCAATTGCACCTCCTACACAAATAATAGCAGGTTCACCCCCGCCCTGTGGAGCCGATTCCATATCATCAATAAATACAGTTTCAATTTTTGGAGTCACTGAAAACCGGGTAAATTCATAGGTGTCGAAATTACGGTTTTTAACCTCTCCCCAGTTAAACTCAATATCTTCGTAAAGTGCATAACCAAGTCCCATTGTAATACCTCCCTCGCATTGAACCGCAGCTCCGTGAGGATTCACTACCTGCCCCATGTCTTGTGCACAAACAATCCGAATCGGTTGAACTTCACCTGAACTTTTATCAACTTTTACTTCGGCAATTATTACAACATAAGTTCCTGCATCCATTCCTAATGCAATGCCGGTACCACTACCCTCTGAGGTTTTCGTTCCAGTGTAACCAAATTTCTCAGCAGCTGCTTTTAATGTATTTATCATTTGCTCATCCTTTAGGTTTTTCAACCTGAATTCAAGCGGATCTATTTCAATTTTATGTGCCAAGCGATCAATCTGAGATTCACGGGCGAATGTATTTGTATTATTGGCAGGTGCGCGCCATGCCCCGGTACCAAAAGGGTGGACATCTTTCCCATCGGAAGAAACAGATTTAATATTTGGGATATTATAAAAAACATTTGCCCCTCTGGCTCCAGCACAAAAAACATTGTAATTCCAACTGGTAATTTCACCTGATTTTTTTACCCCTGAAGAAATTTTCACAACAGCGGCAGGTCTGAATCGGTCATACATAAATTCTTCACGTCGCGACCAGGCTAATTGAATTGGCTTACCTGAAAGTTTTGCAATTCGTGCTGCTTCAACTGCTTGCTGGTTATAAATTTTACCTCCATAACCGCCTCCCAGAAAAATCTGTTTAATGTGGACTTTTTCCAAAGGCATATCAAGTTCTTTAGCCACTTGTTCTCTGGTTCCGAATGGTGTTTGTGTTGATGCCCACATGGTAAGTTTATCGCCTTCTATTTTAACGGTGGCTGTATGAGTTTCAATAGAAGCGTGTGCCTTGTAACCGTCAAAATAAACCTCTTCAATAATTTCATTAGCCAATTCATTCCCTGCTACGACATCTCCTTTATTCTCAATTTCCTTTTCATTCTTGGCGTTTTCAAGAATATAGCTAAAAATTGTTTTATCATTGGCTTTTACAGGTGGGATTTCCCACTCCAGACGGACTCTTGCCAGTGCCTGTTCAGCAACATTTGGATTTTCATGAAGTACAGCAACCAGGTCTCCATCTTTTACAATCTGTACACCTTCCATTTCCTCAGCGCTGGATGTATCAACACTTGTAAGAATTGAACCATGTGCAGGAGGCCTTTTAATATAGGCGTACAACATGCCCGGCAATTGAATATCGGCAGCATATTTTGCTTTCCCGGTAACCTTTTCCAGTGAATCAGTACTTAGTATGGGGTTTCCTGTTTTTTTAAATTCGGAAGGTTGCTTTGGACTTATTTTATTACTAATTGTTTTAACAATTTTTTTACCCCTGGTAAGTGAAGCATAACTTACTTTTTCTTCTTTATTTTTAGTATTTACGATAAAGCCCTCCTCAGCGATGATTTGTTTTGCAGGAAGGTTTAAACTTTTTGCACCTAGTTTAATTAATTCAGCTTTTGCCTGAGCTCCTGCCGCTCTTAAAGGCGGATCGAAAAACCGTGTGGTTAACGATCCCCACGTACCTGCATCGTATGGACAAAGCTCAGTATCGCCCATAATAACATCGACCAGGTTTAACGGCACTTCTAATTCATCAGCAAGAACCTGCCCCAGAGACGTAATTATACCTTGTCCCATTTCTATTTTACCTGTATATAAATCAACCCGGCCATCTTCCGTTACCCTGAGATAGGCGTTAAAATCAGGTTCATCTCCGGCAACTGTATCTTCAAATCCTTTTATAAATGAAAGTTCGCTCAATGAAAAAACGATAATTAATCCTCCTCCCAAACGTTTGATAAAGTCGCGGCGATTAAATTTTATAGGTTCATTTATATCGTTAAAATATATTTCGTTGATTTTTTCTTCTTTCATCAGATTAAAATTTTGAAATTGTAAAATAATATTTTCCCAAATTACTCCCGGAAGAAAATTTTCCTTCTGGTCATTCTTTATGAATTATCTACCACCATTCAATTCAAGTGCAGCTGTTTGAATGGCATCAACAATTCTTAAATAAGAACCGCACCGACAAAGGTTTTCATCCATGCCTATAATAATTTCTTCGTGTGTTGGATTAGGATTGGCATTTAGCAATCCAACTGCATTTAGGATCATACCCGGAGTACAGAATCCACACTGTTGGGCATCGTGTTTCACAAATGCTTTTTGAACAGGATGTAAATCACCGTTTACCGAAAGACCTTCAATTGTAGTAATTTCCTTACTATTCACTTCGCTCATTGCAATACCACACGATCGAAAAGCTTCACCATCAATTAAAACAGTGCATGAACCACAATAACCAAAACCGCATCCAAATTTTGTTCCTGTCAACTTAAATTGGGTGCGTAGTACCCAAAGAAGCGTGTGGTCTTTCTCAACTTCAAGGTCAATGTTTTTACCATTTAATTTAAACTTAATTTTTTCAGCCATTACAAAAAGTTTTAATTTATTTCGTTCTTATAATCTTCAAATGTATCGATATCTCTTAAAATTTCGTTGGTTTCAACTTCAACCTCAAAAATATTTTCCTGGTTATTATAAATTAATTCACGAAGACCTTTCCCAGGATTCAGAAAGTTAACAGCCTTGCGGTATTTTAGGTCAATTAAAATAGGATGTCCCCTTTTCCCAGCAAAGGTTGGAATAACAATTCCTTTTCTGCTTCGATGGAAACTGTCAATCATCAAATCTATTATTTCCGACTTTACCATCGGTTGGTCTCCCAGTAAAATAATTACTGCCTTTAGCGATTTAGGGAGGGCATCTATCCCTTTCTGAACTGATGAAAGCATACCCATTTTATAATTATCGTTTGTAATAATATTCAGATTCAAACCAGCAAGTTTCGATTTTATTTTCTCACTATCACTTCCAACGACTATATAAATTTCGTCAATTTTTGATTGTAAACATTTATCAACCACTGTTTCAATAATCGTTCTCTCTTTATACGGCATTAGCAGCTTTTGTTGTTTCATTCGTGTTGATTCCCCTGCTGCCAAAACAATACAACCAATTGACGGAATATTTAATCCTTTCTTTATTTCCTGTTTTACTTGAATAAGCTGAGCTGCAATACTCACTGCTATTTCCTGGACTGTTTGGGATTGAATATCAAGACCAATTGGTGCGAAAATCCGGTCAAATTCATTTTCAGTTGCCCAACCTAGGTGAATAAATTTTTCCCGGACAAGATTAATTTTTCTTTTGCTTCCAATCATTCCAATATAAGCAGCATCTGATTTAACACAGCATTTTAATGCCAGACTATCATCGTGATGTCCCCTCGTTACAATAACAATAAATGTGTTTTCTGTAATTTTAATCTGCGCAAAAGCCTTTTCAATTTTATCAACAATTATTTTGTTTGCATCTGGAAATCTTTCCTGATTAGCTAATTCCGGGCGATCGTCAATCACACTTACATTAAAATCTATCAGGCTACCTAAATGGCAGAGTGCCTGACCAATATGTCCGGCTCCAACAACTACAAGCTCCGGGTTTGGAAATATTGGTTCAAAAAACAAAGAAGTTTCAGTTAATTCTGTGATTAACCGATCCGATTTATTTTCAATTAAAAAAGGTTCTCTGGTTTCCAATCGTTTCGATAAATCAGAATAATCCAGGCTAAATTCCTTTTTAAATTTAATTGAAAAATCCTTGAGGTTCTTAAACCAATACCTTCGAACTAAAATCTTTCCATCAGAACCTTTATCAATCTTTGTGATTAATACTCCGCTTTTATTTTGTTCAAGTGATTGTTTTATCTGTACAAATATATTTCGATTTTCTTGTGGATTTACATCAAGTAAAACTGTGGCTGCTCCTCCACAAATGGCACCTTCTTTTTCATCGAAATTGGTATTGAGGCTGTATGACAAAAGTTTATTTTGTTTTACCTCTGTTGATGTAACGGCAATATCCTGCACTTTAGCTTCAATCAGGCCTCCTCCTATTGTACCTGCGACTAATCCTTTTTTATTAAACAATGCTGAAGCTCCCGGAATTTGAGGCGTTGAGCCTCCTTTCATAATCAGTGTAGCCAGTGTGAGCTCATTACTGTTACCAAGTTCTTTGGCTAATTGAATGTAAATATTATTCATTATCACTGGATGAAAAATTTATCAAGGTTAAAATTAAGCTATTTTCATCAATTATCTTTAACCCAATAAAGATTTAATTAAAACTCTTCAATTCAGCAAGTCCACTTGTCTTATTTTAGTCTTACATAACTGTTTTTAGGATAAGATTTTCATTGGTTTTCGTGCTGATTTAGCCTAAAGAATTGTTTTTTCATAAGGCATACACTAAAATTTAAAATTCATGGAAAATTGAACTAATTAAAAAACTATTAAAATCTATTTATAAATCATATCGTGTTGTAATTGTGCAATATACATGATCCGCATCACTTAATTAGTGATGTGGCTTTGGTAGGCGGTGGAAATTACCCGCAGCCGGGAGAAATTTCACTCACGCACAACGGAGTTTTGTTTTTAGATGAATTGCCGGAGTTTAAAAAAACCGTTTTAGAAGTGATGCGGCAGCCATTGGAAGATAGAACTATTGCCATTTCGCGGACTAAATTAGAAGTTGAATTAATTGGTATCCAAATATTTTGTAATTTTAAAGGAATTTAAAAAATTCAACTCAATGAAAAAGAATAACAAGTACCCTGTTTCAAGAAGAAATTTTATTAAAGTTTCGGCTGCAACAACAGTAGCTATATCAACAATGTCTCTAGGCAGTTGCAATGTGGAAAAGACTCCCGCCCCAATGAAACGTAAATTTGGAAACTTTGGATTCGATGTTACCACCATTGCTTTGGGAGGGCAGGCATCTTTGCAGTGGACTCCCGAAGATGTCGATCCGGTTCCAATTATTCTTAAGGCTTTTGAGTTAGGCATTAATTATTACGACACATCAAATTTGTATGAAAAAAGCCAATTACATTTCAATAAAGCTTTTAAGCAGCTAAATCTAATTCCGGGAGAAGAAAATTACAATGAAGAGCTGCGTGAATCAATATGGTTAACAAGTAAAACTGCAATGCGTTGGGGGAAACCGGGATGGCCGGAAAGGGAGAATGTGCGATGCTGGTCTAATGGTGAAAATGTACAATGTGCAGTTGACGATGTAAAACGTTCACTAACACAAATTTTCGGCGATGGTCAGGGAGCTTATCCTAAAGGAGCTTATTTAAATATGGTGTTGTGTCATACCTTACATAATACAGAAGAAGTTGATGTGCTTTACGAGGGATTGGAAACTCCGCTCGACCCCAATGGAAACTTTGGCGCTTTGGTTGCTTTGCGCGATTTGCGCGATGGAACAAATTTAACGGGAATGAATCCAAAAAATGAAAAGTTGATTCGTCATATTGGATTTTCCGGTCATGCCCACCCACCTGCAATGATTGATATGATTCAGCGGGATGAGTATGGAATTTTAGAAGGGATGTTGATTGCAATAAATGCCAACGACAAAACTAAAATGAATATGCAGCACAATGTAATTCCAGTTGCTGAAGCCAAAGGAATGGGAATTATTGGCATGAAAGTTTTTGCTGATGCGGCCATGTACCACAAAGAACCGCGCTGGTCGTTAACTCCGGCAGATGTTTTTAGAAAAGTAGGTACACCCGAATTGCCAAGTCGCCCATTAATTGAATATTCGTTGACAACTCCCGGAGTTCATACCTTAATTATTGGAATTGGACAGATTGATGAAGATCCATTGAAATGTCAACTGGTGCAAAATTTTTATGATGCACAAATAGAACCGGGTGGAATGTCAGCTGAAGAGCGAACTAAAATAGAAAATCATGCGACAAAAATTAAAGCAGAAAGTAACTATTTTCAGGTTGTTGAAAATGAAGGATTGGTTGCTCCGCGTGAGATTCAAAAAGAAGAGAATAAAATTACCTGGCAAAGTTCTTATGCAGGAGACGAACCCATTTCGCATTACGAAATTATGGTTGATGGCAAACTTGCAGGTAAAGTAGAACACAAGCCGCAATTGTTAAAAAGTAAACCGTTTTTGTTTGAACTAGAAAAACCAGAAGGTGAAATTTTGATAGCTGTTGTTGACATTTCTGGAAATCGGGCAGAGTCAAAGTTTGCCTAATCAATTAATTAATTGAATTGCAATCCTTTTGTTGAACTAAATTCATTTCTAACGGTTTGAATTGTAAAATCAAGAAAAACTAATATGGCTGACAGAATCTCAGACCCCATTGGACGATTAATGGGACTTCGTTATAAATCGCATCCCTGGCATGGAGTTTTTATTGGGGAAAAATCACCTGAAGAATTAACTGCTTTTATAGAGGTGGTTTCAACAGACACGGTAAAGTACGAAATTGACAAAGACAGTGGTTATTTGCGCATCGACCGTCCACAGAAATTTTCCAATGTAGTTCCGGCACTTTACGGTTTTATTCCGCAAACGTATTGTGGCGATAAAGTGGGTGAATATTGCAATCAAAAAGCGGGAAGAAAAAATATTAAAGGCGATGGCGATCCTATCGATATTTGTGTTTTAACAGAAAAAAATATTGCTCACGGCGATTTGCTTGTAAATGCTCGTCCTATTGGTGGTTTTCGTATGATTGATGGTAACCAGGCAGATGATAAAATAATTGCAGTCCTCAGAAATGATACAATGTACGGACACTTTAAGGATATTTCCGAAGTACCTAAAATTGTAATTCAACGCCTTGAACACTATTTTTTAACTTACAAAGATATGCCGGGGCACGAAAGCAATACTGAAATTACTGATACTTACGGGGTGGAAGAAGCGTACGAGGTAATTCGGCTTTCGGTGGAAGATTATAATGAGAAATTTGCCAATCTGGGTAAACTATTATCATAAAAAAGGAGGCTGATTTAGCCTCCTTTTTTTATATCTTTTAAACTTTAATTGGTATTAGAAAATTCTTCCAACCGGATATCTCTTAAAAGTTTTTTCGGCCCATTCAGTATTGTTGTATATATAAGCCATTTGCATGTGATGGCTTTTGGCAAATTCAGTATCAGACTTTTGTTTTTCCTGAAATTCCTTTTTGAATTCAGGATGTTCGTTTAGGTACTTTATTGCATTTTCCTCAAAACCATAATCAGAGAAATACTCGCGGGCATCTAAAATGTTATCGAAAAAATTCCATCGAAAAAATGAATCTTTGGCTTTGGGTTCCAACATCTCAACCAGGTATTTCATTTTTTTCTGCTTTACAGGAATTATTAAATCTCCTGAATAGTATTTTATTTTCTGAATTTCTTTTCGTGTTGTAATTTTATCGTGGAAATAATGACCGTTGTATGGTTGCTTTGCACTCGAGAATTCCTCAATGTAATCAATCTCTACTTCTAAAAGCGTATCATTTTTAATGGTTTGAAATTTAATTCCGTTTAAAATTAATCTGTCAATAACCGATTTCCAAGCTTGCGGCAGAATGTAATATTCCGGAATTTTTATTTCCTCAATTGGAATGTAAACATCGTAATATTTTATTTGACTGGAATATGGTTTCGATTTGTCGTAACCAAAACGTTCCAGTCCGGTAACCGGACTGATTTGATTCTTATCTACTTCATAACCCTTAAACTCAATTTTCCTGAATGTAGTTGTATCCAATGCAAAATCAATGGGGTGCAGTTTTGCAGAGATTGTTTCTACAAAACCTTTTTCTCTGGATTGAATAATCTCTTTTGCATTTTCAGAAGTGAAATTGGCAAGCACTTCAATAAACTGATAGCACGATTTTACCCGGTCGGCGTAAGGTTTGTAAACGTGGTTTTCGGTCATCATTCCATAGCAGTTAAAAAGGCTGGCGTATCCCGATGAATACCGAACACTTTCCTGTGTCATTTTTATGCCCCTTTTCGGGTCGCGGTACATCCAACTTACGTATGGAATTAATTCATATTCACCCTTTTTCATTTGGGAGAAAAGATTGGGAAGCATTTTGTCTCGCAGGAATTTTTCTTGTGTTGGAGGAAACATATCGGGTTGAGGTGCAATTAACGTAACACTGTATTGATGGTCTGAACCGTTTGTAGTGTGTGTATCCAGAAATACATCCGGATCCCAATGTTGAAATATTGAAGTAAAACTTTTTGCATTTTCCGAGTCGCATTTTGTAAAGTCACGATTGAGGTCGTAATTTCCGGCATTTCCTCTAAAACCTGTTTCGTACGGTGTGGTTTGCCCCGACCGATTATACGCGCTACGGTTTAATACGCCGCCAATACTATACGCAGGAATAATAACAATTACAGTATTTTCGAGCAGAGATGCAATTCCATTTTTATTGCGCAAAATATCGTTAGCAAATTCCAAACTTGCATCAATTCCACATGGTTCGCCGGCATGAATTCCGTTGTTTATCAGCAAAACAGACTTGCCTTGTTTTTTTATTCTTTCAGGGTTAAATTCATTTTCACTGTTGATAATGAATGTGTGCAGAGGTTTTCCACTGTCGGTTAAACCCGATTCAATAAGTTTAGCATTCTCATAACCGGCATCTAAAACCTCATACATTTCAATTACTTCGTAATACGTGGGGGTGTAGTTTTGCTCGTACTTTAAATTTATAAGCGGTTGGTTTTGGGCAAAAGGGAAAAGGTTGGAACTAACTAATAGTAAGACAAAAAAAAGTTTTGAAATTTTCATTTGAAATGGAATTGGGTTATAGTTTTATTTCAATTTGCTTCGTGAAATTTTGTGTAGCCTTTGAGAAACTTTGTATTTAAATTTTTATCACAAAGTTTCTCCAAGTATTTCTCCAAGTTTCACAAAGGGTTTTATAGAACTATGCAGAATCTATTTACGCTCTAAATTTAAATAAGAATATTCAAAATTATTTTTTTCATCCTGGAAATCTTCACGGAAATTTTCATTCCATTCAGAATAATTTATTTCTGGAAAATATATATCGGCATCAAACGGTTTATGTACCAGCGTCAAATACAATTTTCCAGCCACCTCATAAAATTGTTTGTAAATCATACCACCACCAATTACAAAAGCTTCTTCTTCATTTTTAACTTTTTCAATGGCTTCGTTAATAGAAAAAACTGTTTCGCAGCCTACAAAAGCATCGTCTTTTTTATCGGTAATAACAATGTGTCTGCGATTTGGGAGTGGCCATTTTGGTAACGAAAGCAAAGTGTTTCGCCCCATAATTATGGTGTGTCCGCTGGTAATTTCTTTAAACCGTTTTAAATCATTGGGTAAATGAAAAAGTAAGTCGTTGTTTTTTCCAATTGCGAAATTTTCGGCAATGGCAACTATTATTGATATGTTTTTTTGAATCATGGAATTTATTTAATACATCTTAGAAAGCAATTTTTTAGAAGTGTCTTTTAGAAAGCATTAAGAACAAGGCTTGCGAAATCTCGAAAATTAAGGAATTTGCTATTGTAAATGACTGTTTTCGAGATGAGCATAACGCAGTTATTGATGTTTTATAAAAGACACTTTATACGGCAACAATCCCTTTAATATGTGGATGTGCATTGTAATTAACCAATTCAAAATCATCAAATTTAAAGTCGAAAATATTTTTGATGTCAGGATTAATTTTTAACGTTGGCAAAGCAAATGGTTCTCTCGAAAGTTGCAATTTTACTTGCTCCAGGTGGTTCGAATAAATGTGTGCATCGCCAAAAGTGTGTACAAAATCGCCCGGTTCTAATCCGCATACTTGTGCCATCATTAATGTTAATGCTGCATACGATGCAACATTAAAAGGTACTCCCAAAAATGCATCGGCACTTCGCTGGTAGAGTTGGCACGAGAGTTTTCCATCGGCAACATAAAACTGAAAAAGAATGTGGCAGGGAGGCAAGTTCATTTTGTCCAATTCTCCAACATTCCATGCACTTACAATGTGTCGGCGCGAATCGGGATTTCCCTGAATTGAATTTACAACTTTGGTTATTTGGTCGATATGTTTTCCATCGGGAGTTGGCCAACTGCGCCACTGGTACCCGTAAATATGGCCGAGATCTCCGTTTTCATCCGCCCACTCATTCCAAATTCTAACTCCGTTATCGGTTAAATATTTGTTGTTTGTATCGCCGGCTAAAAACCAAAGTAACTCATGAATAATAGATTTTAAATGCAGTTTTTTAGTCGTTATCATAGGAAATCCTTCGCTTAAATCGAACCGCATTTGATGTCCAAAACGGCTAATTGTTCCGGTTCCGGTTCTGTCTTTCTTCTCCGTGCCTTCCTCTAAAATAGTTTCCAATAAATTTAAATACTGCTTCATGTTTTATATTTGTTGCAAAAATAGTTTTTTGATTAAAGATGAATTACAAAATAGACAGTTAAATATCCACAAATGTTTAGAGGTTGTTAACCGGGAGTAGGAGTTATCCAAAAGGAGAAGAATCGGGTTGCAGGAAACTTCTTTTTTCTATAATTGAGGATTTATTTCAGCACCACATTTATTACAATAAACTGCGTCATCTTCGTGTGAGTCGTGTAAACAATTTGGGCAAACCTGGGTATTGTTTTTTGTTGATGGTTTTATAATTTCCGCAGTTACAATTCCGGTAGGAACTGCAATAATTGCATAACCCATAATCATTACTATGCTTGCGAGAAATTGCCCCAAGGAAGTTACAGGACTGATATCGCCATAACCAACCGTTGTTAAGGTTACAATGGCCCAATAAATACTTCGGGGAATACTGGTAAATCCGTGTATTTCGCCTTCTACCATATACATTATCGTTCCAATAATTACAACCAGAATGATTACAAAAAAAATGAAGACACTTATTTTTTCACGGCTGGCCCACATTGCACGACCCAATGATTTTCCGGCATTGCTGTAACGTGTTAGTTTTAATATTCTGAAAACACGGAGCAATCGAAGTACGCGAATAACAACAAGGCTATGAGAACCAATAATAAATAAACTTAAATAGGTTGGAATTACTGAAAGGAAATCGATAATTCCGTAAAAACTAAAAATATAACGGTATGGTTTTTTAACAATTAATATCCGAAGTACATATTCGACTGTAAAAATTGCGGTGATTATCCACTCGGAGGTTTTTAATATTATCTGATGTTTATCCCGGATAGCAGGAACACTTTCGAGCATAACTAAAGTAACGCTCAAAAGAATAGTAAAAAGTAACGCAATATCAAAAAATTTGCCGGCTGGTGTGTCTGCTTCAAAAATAATGTCGTAAAGTTGTTTTTTGATTTTGCTCATTCATTTAGTTTGATCGCATAAATATACACAAAGGGTGTAAAACAAAAAAGCCTATCGTCGGCAGACAATAGGCTTTCTTTATATCTTGATTCTAACACCAGAATTAAAGCACAGTTTTTACTTTTTCGTAAGGTAAATTAAATGCATTAGCAACGCCTTTGTAAACTACTTTGCCATCAACCACATTTAATCCTTTTTGCAAAGGAATGTTGTCTATACAAGCTTGTTTCCAACCTTTTTCTGCAATTTGAATTGCGTATGGAAGTGTTGCATTTGTTAATGCAATGGTTGAAGTGCGTGGTACAGCTCCCGGCATATTTGCAACGCAATAATGCAACACTTCGTCAACAACAAAAGTTGGTTCGGCGTGTGTAGTTGCAACCGTAGTTTCGAAACAACCGCCCTGGTCAACTGCCACGTCAACCATTACTGTTCCCGGTCTCATCGTTTTAAGCATGTCGTGGGTTACTAAATGTGGAGCAACTGCACCTGGTATTAAAACCGCACCAATTATTAGGTCGTGTGTTTTTACCATATCACGAATGTTGTAATCATTGCTCATCATGGTTTTAACGTTAGCAGGCATAATATCATCCAGATAACGCAAACGTTTCAACGAAATGTCCATAATAGTAACATCGGCACCCAGGCCTGCAGCCATTTTTGCCGCTTCGGTTCCAACAATTCCACCACCAAGAATTAACACTTTTGCAGGAAGCACTCCGGGAACACCTCCCAATAAAACTCCGTAACCGCCATATGTTTTCTCCAAATATTTTGCACCTTCCTGTACCGACATTCGCCCGGCAACTTCACTCATAGGGATTAGAAGAGGAAGCGAGCGGTCGTCGTTTTCAACGGTTTCATATGCAAGGCAGATCGATTTGTTTTCAATCATTGCCATGGTTAACTCTTCGCCTGAGGCAAAGTGGAAATACGTATATAAAATCTGACCTTTTTTTATCAGTTTGTATTCTGATTTTATGGGTTCTTTAACTTTAATAATCATTTCAGTAATTCCATACACATCTTCAATGGTTGGAAGCATTTTAGCACCTGCTGCAATATAATCTTCGTCGGGGAATCCACTTCCATTTCCGCCACTGGTCTGAACGTAAACTTCGTGTCCGCGTTTTACTAACTCGGCTGCACCCGCAGGAGTTAGTGCGATACGATTTTCGTTGTTTTTAATCTCTTTTGGTACACCAATAATCATTTCTGTAAGAATTAAATTTATTAAAAGACCAAAAATAGATAGAATTGGGTGACTAAAACATGATAAAAATTAATGACTTTTCAACTATTTATAAGGTTTGAATGGTATTATAATGAGACAGATAATGATTTGGAAGTTAATTTTTCAATAAGATTTCAAACTGAAAAAAATCATATATCATTGATATCAGATTGATACTTGTATCTTTGCTTTCTTTTAAAATATATTTTACAACATGCCAACAGTTTCAGACAGAGGAAAATTAATGCCCGATTCACCGATTCGAAAATTGGGACCTTTAGCCGACAAAGCTAAAGAGATGGGAAGAAAAGTGTATCATTTAAATATCGGGCAGCCCGATTTGCCAACCCCTCCTGAAGCATTGGAAGCGATTAGAAATATCGACCGTACTATTCTGGAATATTCGCCCAGTGAAGGAATTCGTTCGTTTCGCGAAAAGTTGGTGAAGTATTACCACAAATTCAACATTGAGGTTACAGTTGATGATATTATTATTACTACTGGTGGTAGCGAAGCGGTAACTTTTGCATTTATGAGTTGTCTCGATCCGGGGGATGAAATTATTGTGCCAGAGCCTGCTTATGCCAATTACGAGGCGTTTGCAATTGTTGCCGGTGCTAAAATTAAATCGATTGCTGCCGATATTGAAGAGGGTTTTGCACTTCCTCCAATTGAGGATTTCGAAAAATTGATTACGCCAAAAACCAAAGGGATTATGATTTGTAATCCCAATAATCCGACTGGTTATTTATATACCCAGGAGGAGATGAATAAAATTCGCGATTTGGTAAAAAAGTACGATTTATATCTATTTTCAGATGAAGTTTACCGTGAATTTTGCTACACTGGCGCTCCTTATATTTCTGCTTTTCATTTAGAAGGAATTGAGCAAAACGTTGTGTTAATCGATTCTGTTTCGAAACGTTACAGCGAATGTGGATTAAGAATTGGTGCATTAATTTGCAAAAATGAGGCGGTGAGACATAATGTGATGAAATTTTGCCAGGCGCGTTTAAGCCCGCCGTTAATTGGACAAATTGCTGCCGAAGCTTCGTTGGATGCCGATGATAGTTACATGCTGAATAATTACAACGAATATGTAAATCGTCGTAAATTTTTAATTGATGGATTAAACCGAATTGACGGTGTTTATTCTCCAATTCCAATGGGTGCATTTTACACTGTTGCCCGTCTTCCGGTTGATAATGCCGATAAATTTTGTGCATGGTTACTTTCCGATTTTGAATACGAAAACCAAACTATTTTTATGGCTCCGGCATCAGGATTTTACACTGTTCCAAACAAAGGAATTGATGAAGTGCGGATTGCCTATGTTTTGAAAAAAGAAGATTTGGCTGTTTGTTTGACAATTCTAAAAGAAGCTTTGAAAGTTTATCCGGGGAGTAAAGTGCGGGAGAAAGTTGCTGGTAGCGAAATTAATTAATTTGCAGCTACCTATTTATCTGTCCCAAAATTTAACTTTTTTGAAAAGAAGTATTTAGCAAGTAGAATAACCTGCATGTTTTTTGTGATAACCATCTTTATTGATTTGGTAAATGGACAGAATTCTACAAGTGGTATAAATTGGGCATTTATTTCTCTTGCTTTTCTAATTCTTTTTTCTCTCCAATTTGTATTTCAAATCAGATATTTTAACTGGATATTTGGTGTTATACTAATTCTGGCAAGTATATATTTCTCTCTTGCCGTTCTTTCTGAATTCTTGGATTTTTCTGTACCGAATAAAGATGCATATTCATTGCTGACGGTTGGGTTTCTGCTTTGCTTTTCAGGAATTATTTTGGGGATTTTAATTTTGCGCAGTTTAATTAAAGATATCTAATTCAATGTCGTTTAGTTAAGGATAATAGTCTTCGACTACGCTCAGACTGACTGTCATCCTGAGCGTAGTCAAAGGGTGTTTAATAACAAACCAATATCAAAGAGTGGTTTTTAACTAAACGACATTAATATCTAATTCAATTTAAAAAGTATAGACATATGAAAAATCCGGTCTGAATTTTCAAACCGGATTTTCTTTTTTTGAAATATTTTTTGTTACGATAAATTTTTAATTCTTTCCATCGCCTCCAATACGTTTTCACGGTCTGCAAAAGCCGAAAAGCGAAAATAGCCTTCCCCCGCTGGGCCAAAACCAGAGCCCGGAGTTCCAACAACATTGGCTTCATTCAATACTTTATCAAAGAAATCCCACGAGCTAGCGTTGTTTTTTGTTTTTACCCAAACGTAAGGAGCATTTACACCACCAAAAACAGTGTATCCAATTTCAGTCAAACTGGCTCTCATCATTTTGGCATTTTCCAAATAATAAGCAATTACCTCAGCAACCTCTTTTTTACCTTCTTCGGAATAAGTTGCTGCCGCTGCTTTTTGAACCGGGTACGAAACACCATTAAATTTTGTTGATTGACGGCGGTTCCACAATGTTTTTACCGAGTGTGATTTGCCTTCTGTATCATAGGCAACTAGTTCTTCCGGAATAACTGTTGTTGCACAACGAGTTCCGGTAAAACCGGCTGTTTTCGAGAAACTACGGAATTCGATGGCTACTTTTTTAGCACCTTCAATTTCGTAAATCGAGTGTGGAATTCCATCCTCCGTAATAAATGCTTCGTAAGCTGCATCGTATAAAATAATGCTTTTGTTTTCGATGGCAAAATCAACCCATTTTTTCAATTCCTCTTTTGAAGCCACTGTTCCGGTAGGGTTGTTTGGGTAGCACAAGAAAATCAAGTCTGGAGATTCGGTTGGTAATTCAGGAATAAAACCATTGGCTTCTGTACACGGCATATAAATTATACCATCGTAATATCCGTTCGATTGGCAAACACCAGTTTTGCCACTCATTACTGTTGTATCGGCATAAACCGGGTAAACCGGGTCGCAAATGGCAATTTTGTTATCGTCACCAAAAATTTCCTGAATGTTTCCAGTGTCGCATTTCGAGCCGTCTGATACAAAAATTTCATCAGCAGAAATATCAATTCCTTTATCCTGATACGAATTTTTAGCAATCGCTTCGCGTAAAAATGCGTAGCCTTGTTCTGGTCCGTAACCTTTAAAAGATTCGCCTTTTGCCATCTCGTCAACACCCTCGTGAAAGGCTTTTACAACGCTTGGGACTAAAGGTTGGGTAACGTCGCCAATACCCATTTTAATTACTTTTTTATCGGGGTTTGCTTCAATAAATTCGTTTACTCTTCGCCCAATTTCAGGGAAAAGATAACCAGCCTGAAGTTTCAGGTAATTTTCGTTAATTAATGCCATGTTATATTTTGTTATTGATAATCATTATAAAGTGCTACAAATTTAAGAATAA
Organism: Bacteroidota bacterium; assembly: GCA_013203755.1. Taxonomy (GTDB): domain Bacteria; phylum Bacteroidota; class Bacteroidia; order Bacteroidales; family Prolixibacteraceae; genus Draconibacterium. The sequence goes on along the minus strand of JABMPI010000152.1, from coordinate 4,124 downwards.
ATATTTCATCAAAGTATTACTGAGTTTTGATTGGATAAAATTCACTCTAGTTTAATACATTTGTAAGCTTAATATCGAAAACTATGCAAAACTTCTTTGTAAAATCTCACGGACTTGGAAACGATTACATTGTTCTGAATCAGGATACAATCGACTTTGAATTAACCAAAAAAGCAATTGTCAAAATTTGCGATGTGCATTATGGAATCGGTTCCGACGGAATTCTTTTAAAAGAGTCAAGTACAAAAGCTGATTTTGGATTACGCATATTAAATCCTGATGGTTCGGAAGCAGAAAAAAGTGGGAACGGCTTACGTATTTTTGCCAAGTATTTGTATGATTACAAATATACGGCAGAAAAAATATTTACCATTGAAACTCCTGGCGGAGTAGTACGTGCAGAGATTATTAAAGAGAAAAATGGAAAGGCACTTACCATAAAAGTTGAGATGGGGAAAGCTATTTTTGAATCGAAAAACATTCCAGTTGATTGCGAAAATGAAGAGTGCCTGGATGAAACTTTACACCTGGAATATAAAGATTACCAAATAAATTGTGTGTCGGTTGGGAATCCGCACTGTGTGGTTTTAAAAGAAGAATTAGACGAAAACGAGATAAAAACTTTTGGTTCTCAAATCGAAAATCATAAAATGTTTCCGAATCGGATTAATGTACAGTTTGCCAAAGTTATTTCGCCAAACGAAGTTGAAGTTATTATCTGGGAGCGCGGTGCCGGTTGGACTTTAGCATCTGGAAGCTCATCTTGTGCAGTGGCTTCTATTGTTGTAAAAAAAGGTTTGGCAGAACGAAACTTAACCATTAAAATGCCAGGCGGTAACCTTAAAATTGAAATCGATGAAGCATGGAATATTAAGATGACCGGAGAAGTACGGGAAATTGCATCTGGGATTTTAAGCGATGAATTGGTGAATGATTTAAATTATACGGACTAAATCTCCAGATTTGTAAATTCCTTTGTAACAACATAATCATATTTAGGATATTCGTACATCGCCATTCGTGGTTCGGTTTGCCCAATTGAATACCCATAAATTCCTTCATATTCAGCAGGGTTTTCTCCCATATCTTCCAACTGTTCGAGGTATTCTGCAATCGACTTTGATTCGATGATTACCACTTTCCCCATTTTGTTAATTATCGGGCTGTGCTTTCGGGTTTGGTCGTGGTCGAATTCGAGAATTCGCCTACCGTACCGTGTAATTCCAATGGTGCGGAATGTTAAACTTTTCCCAACTCCAGGAAGGTTTAAAATGTTGCGGTCGGTAGATAGAAATGGCAAACTGTTTTTGCTTTGTAAATCAACTATTTTTTCTTTTATAATTTGGGGATGAAGAAGCAGGTTTTGTACAAATTCCATTTTATCTTCCGGAATAAGTCCATAGATTTTTTCTTCCATTTGTTCTTGCACAGTCCGTGAGTTGGGAGCAAAGCTGGCACTGTTTTCTTTAAAGCCTTTTACTGTTAAAGTATAATACGATAAAATCCCAATTTCATTTAATACTTGTCGCAATTTTGCAGCGTGGCCACGCCGTGAAGCTGCGGTTGTGAATACCAGTTGATTAGTAACTGCCCACTCGGATTCCAACAATAACTTTATTGCCTTTTGCGATTCTGGAGTGATTTCCATTGGTGATTGAAAATGAGTTTGAATGACAAACTGTTGAATGCCTATTTTTTGTGCTTTCACTTTAAAATCAGAGAGAATTTTTGTTAGTTCCGGGGTTATTCTTTGTGGTATATAAACAGGCAATCGGGTGCCAATTCTTACTCTTACAATTTCAGCATATTTTTCATTTTCCGGGCGCGATCTGTTTTCTTCCTTTTTTTGTCTAGCCATTTCATAAATTTCATCCAGAATTTGTTTTAGACTTTTGTCGCTGCTCATTAATGCATCGCCGCCAGTAATAAGAATGTCGCGCAACTGAGCATCGTATTTAAAGTATTCCAGAAGTTTTGGCAGTCGTTCGTTCCACAATTCAGTAGGTTTTAGTTTTTGAAGGTCGAAATTGTAACGTCTGGATTGGAAATCGTACAACCGCTGGCAACTGGAGCAAAGTCCGCCACAGGCACGGCCAACGGTGTCGGGGATAAAAATGGCGACTTCGGGGTAGCGCCGGTGAATGTTGTGCGACGGTAAAATCCAGCCTGCTGTGTTGGGTTTTCCGGGTTCCACTTTGTCTTCCTTTTCCCAGGCTACAATACTTCCAAACTCTTCAACAAGTTGTTGACTGTAAATTATGTAGCAACGAATGGCTAGGTCGGCACCCACTGCAATATCTGGGGTGTGTACATTTAACAACGACAAATAATATGGATTTACAAAAAATGGAATTTCTTTTTCCTTGGCTTTGTATAAAATATTCATGGTATCAGGATCGAGCGAGTAGTCCAGCATTTCGTTAAGCATTTCGGGCGACCGTATGGCAAAACTTAAATGGAATTTGCTCTCCTTCCACCACTCCTGCATTTTTTCTTCTTTTTGTTTGAATGATAATCCGGGCTTAAAATGATAGGTTCGGCTGGGAATTTCTCTGTTGTCTATTTTATCGATTAGAATTTTAATAATTCGGGTTTTGTTAATTTTTCTGAGTTCTATAATTTTGGGATCAATTCCTGAAGGGTATCTTTCCATCCAACTCAAAAGCTGTTTTTTTGTCGGAGGATTTAAGAGAAGTTTCCCGTTGAGTTGTCTGAGGAGTTGGAGCATGTCGGTAAAGAATCCGGGTTTTGCACCGCCGATACCGAAATTGGTTGCCAGCCACAACATTTTAATTGGATTTGTAATTGCTATTTCTCCACCAATATTCTGGTCGGGATACTCGTCTCCGGCATGATTTATATAATCTAAAATTCTGATGGCTGCTAAATTCTCCCAGCTTAGTAAAGTTGCTAGTTCAAGGTTGTGCTTCTCACTCATGTAAAACTCTTCTGCGATTGGATTTTTTTTTAGTTTCGGTAAAATCCAATTTCGAACAGCATTTAACGCTTCCGTTTCGTTTGCCGAAAAATGTAATATTTTTTCAAGTGTTGGATTTTCCAGTAATATAATTTGCAGGATTCTTCGTGCATGTACCGTAATAGCAATTTTGTCTAATAATGTAATTGGTTTCATGGCGTTTTTATTGAAAATGAGAATCGCACCTTAGAAGATACGAAATTATAGGCAGAATTCAAAGAGTGGGCATAGAGTAAATCGTGGGAGATTTAAGTTTTGGGAGTTCCCTTCCAGATTGAAAAAATGGATGTTATCGCTTTATACTTGCCTTTTTGCTTTTCCAAAAACCGATAGAAACCAGGATATAAAGTAGAACGGTTGATATTTTTAAATATAAAATTGTAACTTTTGTAAATGGTACTGAGAATTCAAGGTTTATGTTGAATAATATGTAGAAAAATAATGTGCCGGTAAAATAGAAAAGTATTGCCGTGTTTATCCAAATCAATGGTTCATGAAATAGTTTTTCAATTTTAGCTTCAACCATTGTTTTATGGAAATACAAGATTGAAAAGATTATAATAATTAGTGCTTTTATTGAACTAGGTACAGAAGGATAATCCCAAATGCTTTGAATAAAAAAGGCGTTACCTATTGAATATATTGTAAATGCCAAAATGATTGAATACAATATTTTCTTGTTTATAGATTTATAAAATATGTTGGTATAAAAAAACCTAAAAACAAGAGTGTAATAAGCGAATATATATGTGACTGAGGCATCGTATTTTAAAATCAAATAGTTTTCTAAAAGTAAAAGACAGTATTTCGTTAAAGGCTCCGTAGCAGACAAACAGGAAAATATATTTCAATTCTTTATTGAAATACTTAAAATACAGAATACCAATAATTGTTGGTATGATAATAACTGTCCAGCCAAAAACAATATTTCTGAAATGTGAAGGTTTGGAGTTCATAAATAATAAATTATCAAACCTAACTCAATTCCCTTATCTTTGCGCTGATTTTTAGCGATTTAAAAATTACTTTTTAGTTTTTGGGAGTGGAAAGACTGAAAAGGAGATAGTAAAATAGAATTTCCTTAAAATAGAAAAAAGAGGAAAGGATCACCTTGAATTAGAGAATAGTATGGCACATAAAGCAGGTT
>JABMPI010000151.1 GCA_013203755.1 Bacteroidota bacterium | reverse complement strand
TTGGTTAGAATATCGGCCTGTCACGCCGAGGGTCGCGAGTTCGAGTCTCGTCGTCACCGCAAAAAGCTCAGACAAATGAGCGTCAAAAAACGAAAAAATGTGTAAGTCAACAACTTACGCATTTTTTTTTGCCTTGTAGCGACATCGTAACGACAAATTATGGATCAAATGGAAAAGCTGGGGATTTGATTAAATAATTGAATTTTTGTATCCTCAAAAAAGGTTACAACAAATGAGACAGACCAACGAATTATACAAGACTTAACAAAATAAAAGATAAATAAATAGTACTATCATAAGAACTATTTGTACTCGAAATATTTATTGAAAAGAAAAATAGATTAAAATATAAACTATTATATTTACGCTCAGTTTTACGTAAACCAATAAACTAATAGTAATGATCTCAAATAGAAGAAATTTTATTAAAAATACAGCTGTAGCAACTGCAGCAGTTGGTGTTGCTCCTGCAATATTAAATGCTTGTGCTTCTCCGGCCGAAAAAGTGACAGTTGCCCTAATTGGTTGCAGATCGATGGGTTTTAGCGACTTAAAGAGCTTTTTGAAACAAGATAATAATGTAGAGTGTGTTGCTTTGTGTGATGTTGATTCAAATGTTTTAGAAGAGAAAGCAGCAGAGGTTGAAAAAATAGCAGGTGTGCGTCCGCAAACATTTGGAGACTTTAGAAAAGTTCTTGAAAATCCTGATATTGATGCAGTAATTATCGGAACACCTGACCATTGGCATGCAATAATTATGATGATGGCTTTGGAAGCCGGAAAACATGTATATGTTGAAAAACCAATGGGGCATAGCATTGAAGAATGTAATGCCATGGTCGCAATGGCTGCTAAATATCCAGATTTAAAAGTTCAGGTAGGGATGTGGCAGCGAAGCTCGAAACACTGGTATGAAGCGTCTGATATTGTAAAGTCTGGACAACTTGGAAATGTGCATTTGGTAAAAGCATGGATTTATAAAGGTTATGATGATCCGTACCCAGTTAGAGAAGATGGACCGGCACCGGAATTCCTGGATTATGAAATGTGGTTAGGACCTGCGCCAAAACGTGCGTTTAATCCGAACAGATATCATTATAATTTCCGCTGGTGGTGGGATTATGCAGGAGGTGCAATGACTGATTGGGGTGTACACCTTTTAGACTTTGCAATGTTTGCCATGGATGCCGATATGCCAGAATCGATTTCTCCCGGTGGTGGAATTTATTACCATGAGAAAGGAGCACTTGAAGTGCCGGATATTCAGCAAGCATGTTATAACTATCCAAAACATTCTATGGTTTGGGAATGTGGCTTGAACCCAGGAATAGGGCCATATAATAAAAAACATGGTGTTGCTTTTGTAGGTAACAAAGGAACGTTATTAGTAGATCGAGGTGGTTGGGAAACAATTCCTGACAATAATAATACTGAAAAGAAACTTTTTTTTGAAGGGAAAAAACAAAAACATTATGGAGATGGTTTAGATCAACATGTTCAGAATTTCCTGAAATGCATTAGAGAAGGAGGAGATTTAAATGCACCGGTTGAAGTTGGAGCAAAAACAGCAATTGTTTCGGAGATGGGAAATATAGCTTATCGAGTTGGTCAACGAATCCATTGGGATGATTCAACAAAAAGTTTTAAGGAAGCAGCAGCAAATAAATTAATGAAGCTGAACTACAACGAGAATTGGAAATTGCCTAAGGTTTAATAAAATATTTTTGTAGAAAAGGAGCTTGATTTATCTAGCTCCTTTTTTGTTGTGGCTATTTATTAAACAAAGAATATAGCCTTTTTAATCTGTTTTCACAGTTGGGATAACAAGATTTGGAACCAATCGCGTCCTAAACGATTAAAAAAGAGAGAAAGGATTTAAGTATCTCAAATTATCTTTGAGTTGCACAACAAAAACATCTTTCTCTCATGACAAATTTAAACTTATTCTCTCAAATCATTTCAAAATTAGATCGGACTTGTTTCAAAAAAAATGTCTCGGAAAAGAAAACCGACAAGCATCAAAAAGGATACAGCAGTTGGACTCATTTAGTTTCGATGTTGTTTTGTCAATTTGCCAAAAGTCAATCCGTAAGAGATATTAGCAATGGGCTGCGTTCGGCTACCGGAAACCTAAATTACTTGGGAATAGAAAGAGTCCCTTCTAAATCAACGACAAGTTATCAGAACAAAAATAGAGACTGGACTTTATTCCGAGAATATTATTATCAGTTGCTTTCTCATTTAGGACAGCAGGCTGGATTTAAACAGCGGAAAATTCAGGATTAAATCAAAAATATTCCTTCTCCTGTTTTCCACTTTGCAACACCCTAAAAATTTTCACTGATAATTTTGCAGAGTTCAGTTTGGTTATCGTCCATGTTAAGAAGCCTGGATTTAGTGTGTTTTGATTCCGGGAGGATATATATTATTTGGTATATATTATGGGTAGGTTCTGCTGCCTTTCTTAGTGAGAGTTTCGATTTGGCTTGGTACAACACAGGTTCAAGTTCTTTGTAGATACAATAATACATTTTGCAATTTGACTACGTAAAATCCAACTTCTAATTTGTTTTTATAATTGAAGACAATTCAAATTTAACCTTAAATTTTATTCCCTTCACCAATTTTAAACTGTTAAAAAAGACTAATAAGTATTTATATCAATTGTATTTCATTGGAGAATAGAATACCTTGTATTCTTTAATTATAAAAAATAAGTACCAAATATGGAAAACAAAAAGATTATAGCAGTAGTTGGAGCAACTGGAGCCCAGGGTGGGGGATTGGTTCGTGCAATTTTGAACGATAAAAATGGTGAATTTCAGGTGCGTGCGATAACAAGAAATGCAAATTCTGATAAAGCAAAAGAACTTTCAAATCTTGGAGCAGAAGTGGTAACTGCTGATGTTGATGACAAGACTAGCTTATTAAAAGCTTTTGAAGGGGCATACGGAGTTTATTGTGTAACTTTCTTCTGGGAGCATTTCTCACCTGATAAAGAAAAAGCTCAGGCTCAGGCAATGGCAGAAGCGGCGGCAGAAGCAGTGGTGAAGCATGTAATATGGTCAACATTAGAGGATACTCGAAAATGGATTCCCCTTGATGATGACAGGATGCCAACACTAATGGATAAATACAAAGTTCCGCATTTTGAAGGAAAAGCAGAATCGAACATTTATTTCGAAAATAGCGGAGTTCCATACACCTTGCTACATACTTCATTCTTCTGGGAGAATTTCATTTATTTTGGAATGGGGCCACAAAAAGGTCAGGATGGAAAACCTGGAATTACCTTGCCAATGGGTGATAAAAAACTACCAGGCATAGCTGCACAAGATATAGGGAAATGTGCTTTTGGAATTTTCAAAGCAGGAGAAAAATATCAAGGAAAATTTGTGGGAATAACAGGTGAAAATTTAACTGGCCAACAAATGGCAGATAGTTTTTCTAAATCATTAGGAAGTGATGTTTCTTACAATGCTGTTCCTCCATCAGTTTATCGTGGCTTTGGTTTTCCCGGGGCTGAGGATCTTGGAAATATGTTTCAGTTTAAAAGCGACTTTGAAGATTACTTTTGTGGGGTAAGAGATGTTGGTTTTACAAAAGAATTAAACCCGGAGTTGCTTTCTTTCGATGCCTGGTTAGAGCAAAATAAAGAAAAAATTAGCATTCAATAAATTTGAATTACCGTTGTAGTCGATTCTTCGCAGTTTGTATATTTTGTTAACCAGGAAATTGAATGCATTTACTCGTTAAATGCCAAGTGAATACCAATCAAAGTTCATTTGATCCTTTAAATGGTTTGGTTAGATATGTTCAAAAATAAAAAACTCCTGTAAATGTGGTACTTACAGGAGTTTGCTTTGTATTATTTTTTGAAAAAGTGTAGCTGCGGGAATCGGACTAACTTGGTTACTGGGCTTTAAATCAGTATGTTATTG
>JABMPI010000150.1 GCA_013203755.1 Bacteroidota bacterium | reverse complement strand
GTTATATGGGTTCGCTATCCCAGATTAGAGCTTGAATTTGGAGGTAAAAACTCGGAGCGAGAGAACGAAATTATTGAGATCTCAGAATTTATTGGAGTAAAATCGTGGAAGGCAAAAGGAAAACGTTTGTCGAATTATGAGGTTGACAATATTAAGGAGGTTGAACCTATTGTAAAAGACGAGGATGACAAACCAGAACAGGAACCTGAAATTGAAACCCCGGAGGTAAAAAGTACTGACGATATTCCTTTTGAAATCAACCGGACGAAAAAAGAGGACGACACAAATCAGATGTCATTATTTTAGAAATATAAATATTTAATTGGTTGTAGAGACGCGATGCTTCGTGTCTCTACCTGTTTAATTGGTTGCAAACATATTTTTGCCAAAACACATTAAACATTTACCTTTAAACCTTAAACTAAAAGAATGAGGATATTTTTGATAGGATATATGGGAAGTGGAAAATCTCATTTGGGATGGAAGCTTTCCAATTTTTTAGGAGTACAGTTTGTAGATATGGACAACTATATTGAAGAACGAAACTGTAAAACTATACCACAAATTTTTGCAGAAGAAGGTGAGGCAGAATTTCGTAAAAAGGAACGAAAAGCATTGGAAGAACTTTCTGAATTTACCAATATTGTAATTGCAACCGGAGGCGGCGCTCCTTGTTTTTTCGACAATATCGATTTAATGAATGAAGCAGGTAAAACCATTTATTTAAATATTGACCCAAAAATTTTAGCCGACCGTTTAATGAAATCAAAAACAGAACGTCCACTTATAAAAGGAAAATCAAAAACGGAATTGGTATCTTTTATTGATGAAACTTTGAAAAAGCGAAACGAATTTTATAAACAAGCTAAATTCCAGATTACTGAGCCTGATATTAGTTTGGATGAATTGAAAGAGTTAATCTCATAATTCAGAACATGCCAACCGTAGCCAAAATATTCGCCCACACACTAAAAGAAATAGGTGTCCGTTTTGTATTTGGTGTTCCCAGCGGAAACATGATTGATTACATTGAAGCAATTCGCATGGAAGATGGAATTGATTTTGTATTGGTTGGACACGAAGCAACTGCATCTGTTATGGCCGATGTTTGTGGTCGTTTTACCGGAATTTCCGGAGTTTGTTTTGGAACTTTTGGGCCGGGAGCTACAAACTTAAGTACTGGAGTTGGTGGAGCTTTACTCGACCGTTCACCTCTCATTGCTTTCACCGACGAAATGCCCGAACATTTGTTAAATCGAACGGTTCAAATGAACATCAATCACCAGCAACTTTTTTACCCCGTTACTAAATGGACTACTCGTTTAAATCAAAGCAGTGTAGGAGAAATTATACTTAAGGCTGCCGGAATTGCAATTGCTGAAACTCCTGGTTCTGTTCATGTTGGTATTCCTGCCGGAATTGGACAAAAGGAAGCGAGTGAGTCGCAAGGTTCAATTGATTATTTATGCCTGGAAAAGAAAAAATGGGCACCCTTAGTTATTGAGCAGATTAAAAAGATTGAAGAGCCTTGGAGGAAAAGTGAAAAGCCAATTTTTGCTGTTGGTCTGTCAGCTGTCAGGGCTGAAGTGAAAGATTTGATTATTGAACTGGTTGAAAAATTTCAAATACCGATTGTACTGACTCCCATGGCAAAAGGAATGTTCCCGGAAATTCATCCATTGTATGCCGGTGTACTTTCTCATGCTTTGTCGAATTATGTGGCAAAAACTTATGGTGAAACTGATTTGGTTATAGGAATTGGGTACGACGCTGTGGAGTTTAATTATGAAGATTGGATGCCAAAAGTACCGCTTATTCATATTGATATTAATAAGGCCGATGTTGATACCATTCAAATTCCTAAAGTTTATAATATAACTGGCGATATAAAATCTTCATTGGAAGAATTAAAAAGACTCAATTCGGGTAAAAAATGTTGGGATTTAAAATTACTTCAAAAAAGAAAAGAGGAACTTTTTCGGAAGTTAACACCTGTCGCAAATTCTTTTGGACCACTGTCTGTAGTAAAAGAATTACGTGATAGTTTACCTGACAATGGAATTTTAACCGTTGACGTTGGTGCTCATCTTCATCTAATTGGGCAAATGTGGCGAACTCTTGAACCACAAAAATTAATTATGACAAATGGTTGGTCGTCTATGGGATTTGCAATTCCGGCAGCACTGGCAGCAAAACTTTGCAACCCCGATTT
>JABMPI010000149.1 GCA_013203755.1 Bacteroidota bacterium | reverse complement strand
GCGATGTGTGATAATAAAATGAGTTGTGTCTGCATAGATGATTGGAGTGAATTTGAAGGGCCGAAAGATGAATTTCTAGTTAATTTTAATAAATATAAAGGGGAAAATGACGCCACATTTATTGAAAAAAATTGTTGGGATGTAGACGTAAATGAACTTGGTCGATTCAATATTTTTATGTATGACGGAAACCATAAATTCTCTTCGCATTTTAAGGCGTTAAACACTTATCTGCCTTGTCTGGATGATGAATTTATCTTTTTTGTTGATGATTGGAATTGGTTATTTGTTTCAAGAGGCACACAAAATTCAATTGAGAAAAACAATGTTGAAGTGGTGTGGAAAAAAGAGATATTAACTACACCGGATAATAAACATCCGTTGGAATATGGCAAATTAAGTGAATGGCATAATGGTTTATGTATTTTTGTTCTTAAAAAAACGTAAGTTTGAACAGATTCTTGAAGGATACAAAATTATGAAAATTGGACTTCAAACATGGGGAAGTGATGGGGACATTCGACCTTTTCTGGCTCTGGCCGGGGGTTTAAGTTCGGCCGGACACGATGTGACAGTCGCATATACGAGCGTTGATAATAAAGATTATTCATTATTGGCAAAAACTATGAATATAAAATTAGTCAAAACATATAAAAAAATCGACTATAACTTGGAAGAATTAAAGGATATGATAGAGCCTAAAAGTAATTTAAAACAGAAAGTGCTAGTTTTAAAAACCTTTTTTGAACCATTTGTAGATGAGATGTTCAAGGCTTCAATGAAATTAAGCAGCGAGAATGATCTTGTAATCGGCCATGCGATGGTTCACACACTTTTAACGGCTGCTGAAAAAAACAGTTGTCGGAGAGCCGTAGTCGTTTTAAGTCCCATAATAACTGAATCAAAATATATTCCTCCTATTGGAATGCCAAATCTTGGAAAGGGGATAAATTCATTGTTGTGGAGGTATCAAGATTATTTAATAGGGAAAAAATGTTATCCGTCGGCAAACAAGATTCGGACAGAGGAAGGACTTCTTCCAATAAAAAGTTTTCAAAAGGAAGTGTATATTTCGAAAGAATTAACCTTGATAGCTATGAGTCCATTTTTATGCACTGCCAAACCGGACTGGGGAGATAATATTCAAGTTTGCGGGTTTTTTGATGTTCCAACTGATGCAGAGAAGGTGGGAATACCTGATGATCTACGCGCATTCCTTGATGCCGGTGATCCACAGGTATATTTAACTTTTGGTAGTTTAACTCAATTTAATGTTGAGGATACCACTCGTTTATTGACTGAAGCCGTCAGGCTATCGGGGCGGCGCGCAATTATTCAATCGGACTGGGACAATGTTCCGGGTATTGCGGACACCCCTGATATTTTTAAAATTACAAAAATACCTCATCACACTGTTTTTCCCCATTGTTCGGTTATTGTACACCATGGAGGTGTTGGAACGTCACATACTGCGTTACGTTCAGGATGTCCGTCCGTGGTGGTGGAACATGCCGGTGATCAAATTTATTGTGGACAACAATTACCACGTATCGGAGTGGCTGGCAAAATGCTTCATATAAGGTCTATAACAGCTAAAAAACTGGCAAATGGAATCAATGCTGTTTTAAATTCACCTTCTATGAAAAAAGAGGCGGAAAAAATTGGCGAAACCATGCTAAAAGAAGACGGGGTTAACAGGGCCGTTGAACTTATAGAAAACCGATTTTGTTAATTAGGAGAAAAAATGAATCTAACAACTTCAAACGAGTGTCTGACCACCTATCGGGAAACGATACCCGGTTGTATTAGCTCCATTGATAAACATTTACCCGGGCTGGAATCCCGGGTGGAAACTCTAAAATCCAAGATAGAGCATCAAAGTAAGCTGATGGACGAAATCATTCTGAAGTTGCTATGGAGCACCATGCTCTCTATGGAACTGTTAACTAAAGTCCGTACCTCCCCGATACTTGACCGATATGAGGGATGGTTGCGGGAAAGTGAACGCATTTTGAGGGAAAAAGGATATTTTCCCGATACGGTAATAGTGCCATCCGGTAATCTTGAGGCCTTATGGAACGAGTGGGATCAGGCAAAGATTAATTGGATAGTAGATCCGGATCAAAAAGCACAGGTTGTTCTGGTGGAGGCCTGTTTGCGTGGTTTACCGGAAATATTGTCGGGTAAACAACAGGCCACGGAAATTTTGTTTCCTGATTCTTCAATGGAATTGCTGGAAGGTGTTTATAAAGGGAATGTATTTGCCGACCTTTTTAATGAAATCGCCGGAAGCACTCTTGTTAACTACATTCAACAGCGCATTATCCGTGAATCTTCCTGCTCAATCCGCATTCTGGAAATCGGGGCCGGTACTGGAGGAACAACGGCGGGCCTGTTGGAGAAATTGAGGCCGTTTCGTGATCATATCTCAGAATATTGTTATACCGATCTATCAAAAGCTT
>JABMPI010000148.1 GCA_013203755.1 Bacteroidota bacterium | reverse complement strand
TTTTTATTCACAACAAAGCAAAAAACTGTGTTGTAACAGGTTACTACAAAGTTTTTTAATGAAGTTGTGGATAAAAACAACAAGTATAAAAACCGAAAAGCTATTTGTTTGAGTATAATTACGATTACCCTTCGTAAATTGGTTTATCTCCCAATTCGGTACGAGAATTTAACCAAAAATATGTTGTTTGGCTTCTCGTTAAATAATGTATTTATGTCGTTGGATAAATGGAAGGAGCCATCGTTTACAGATCCATTTCTATTTTGCGACCAAACTAAATAAACCGTTGAACCCGGGCGATATTCCCAACGAACCACAAGGTTTGAAAGAAATTCTTTTACATTAAAATCGGGTTTGTCAAAACTATAATCAATAGTTCCATCTAAATTGTCATCAATTAAATAGGTTTCGGAATTTGTGTCGAAACTTATTTGTTCATCGGAATATGTGTTATATCGGTCATTCAAATTATCTGCTTTGCTATTGGTAATGTGCTTGAATTCAGAATATTCTCCGGTTGCAATAAATGGTTGTCCCCAATATTGGATGGTTAAGTCGGGCGAAATATTGAGATTTATTCGCAACGACATGTTTACTGTTGAACGGTCGATGTGAGCCATTACATACCGTGTGCCATTTTGAAAATCGTTTTGAGTAACATATTGCAAATCGTTTTTGTAAGTATTAAGTCCGGGAGCAATATCAATTCGTAACGATTTAAGTGGCCTGTAACCAATGGAAAGGTTATAGTCTGCAATACTTCTAAATCCTTTTTCATTACTAAAGTATTGTCCGCCCATTAATTCAAAAGTTAATTGCTTTTGTGGATTTGTAAAAATACCAATTCTTGCATATTTGTATCCTGGTTCCAAAAGAGCAGATCCTCCTCTGAGTGCTGAGCTAGAACGCCGTTCGCCGCTTAAACTTAATCCGCCAAAGGCTTTCCAGTAATTTGTTAACTGAGCAAAAGTATTTAAGTTAGCTCCCAGAGCTACTCTGTTTGCTCCAAAATCCCAAACCGAATACTGATTGGCACTAAAATTAACCTCTCTGAAAATTGAGAAAGGTTCGTAGATATGATAGTTTGACCAAAGTACTTGAAGTGCTCTGTCTACCTGGGGAGAAAAACCTACGTCGTTAAGTTCCAAACCTGGTGTTTTCCACGACATAATACTTCCAAAATTGAATTTGCCTCCCTCTTTCGCAATGGCAAATTTACCACCGAGTCCCGAAAGTGAAGTTCGTGTTGTGTCCAATTCCAGGTAATCGGCATCGGGGCGTTGAAAGTTTCTAATGTAAGATTTTTGAGTTCTTGTAATTGCTTCGGTACTGCCATTTACCTGGCTAAAATATAATCCTCCATCTATAGACCAATTTTTATCATTCCATTTGTGAACAATATCAAATCCCCCGGTGTAAGCACTTTTATGTAAAAAATTAAGATGCGAGTCGTTAATACTGCGGTTTACAGAAGTTATTATTCCTCCTAAATATGTATTTCCGTTGTTAAAATCTTTTTGAAGGCGACCGACAAAATAGTTGGTAAGTGGTTCTACAGATTGAGTTCGTCCTTCACCAATTCCTTTTATTTTAGCATTTTCTTCGGCAGTAACACTTTCCAAAATTCCTATGGACCAACCGTTACTTGTTTTGCCTGTAATTTTTGCTGCACCTAAAATTCTGGTAAAGTTCGGAATATCAGTGTATTCACCATCGTTTAAATCGGGATAATAATTTGGGCGTCTTCCAATTCTTCTGGAGTAGAAAAGACCTTCGGCTGCCAGTTCTCCATCGCCAGCCTGTAAACTATAGTTTAGAATATTTTTACCTTCAATAAAAAATGGCCGTTTTTCTTCAAAAAAGGTTTCGTTTGTCGAAAGGTTAACTTCCGAGGGATCGGCTTCAACTTGCCCAAAGTCGGGGTTTATTGTAAGATCCATTGTAAGATAATTGGTAAGCCCAATTTTAGCATCTAAACCCACATCTAAACTTTTATCTCTTCCAGTTGAACGGAAGGGATTGTCAGGTTCTTTTTCGAAACGTTCGGTGCGTGCAACAGCGTACGGAGTTACATTTAAAACATTGTGGGGTTTTATATTTTTAATACCATTTATAGTTCCAAATTGCGATACAAATCCAGCTTTCTCTCTTTTCATAGGTTGCCAAACCGAGAGCTCATCTTTTCTGAAAATGGAACGTAAAACTTGCATGCCCCAAAGTTGCTCTTCGCCTTCCTCGAAACGTAATTGAGTTAGCGGAATTCGCATTTCGGCATTCCAGCCTTTTTCCGTTTTTGTTGTTTTAACCCACCAGATCGGATCCCATGTTGGATCTTCGGTTTCGCCGTCATTACTTTGTACAAAATCCGATTTAACTCCGGCTGCCGAAACAAAAAATCCAAATGCCGTTCTTTTGTCAAAGTAGGTATCAAACATAATTCCAGCCATGTCGCCATCCAATTCATCGCGTCTCGACAATCGCATTGAAATACTATCGGCTCCTGAGTCGTGCGATTTAATTGCTACATAAATGTTGTTTTCGTCGTATAGAATGGCAAACTCGGTTTGTTTGTGTGGAGCTTTCCCCTCATAAGGTTCGTGTTGTACAAATTGATTTTCCCAGTTGGCGGTTAACCATTGCAGATCGTTAAATTTTCCATCAATGGCAATATTCAGAGCTTCAATTTTTTTAGCTGAATAGTTTCTTTTCTCAATTTCCTGAGCAAATATAAATTGACAAGTAAAAAGTAAAATTATTACAGAGGCGATTCTCATATTGAAGATTTGGTTTTGCTTGTAAGACTTCAAAAAGGTTTTTGTGTTACAAAGATTGAAAAATTTTATGAGAAATGTATTTCGAAAGGTTTTATGTAGCTGGTTGTTAAGTAATTATTAATGAATGATTTTTATCATGTTTGTATTTTTTGGTCGCTTATAATTTATTTGAGTTTTATTCTTTCTAATGCGCAAAGACGCTAATTTATAGCTTACAAATTATTTACTTTTTGAGATTTGTTATGAGTCCTTTGCGTCTTGACGCTTAGCTAGACTTTTCTCTAACATCCGACATGTCAATTTTCTTAGTACCCAAATAAAAGAATGTAGCTGCAATTGCCATTAAAACATGACTAATAGAAAGGTAATTAAACCAAGGGTGTGGCGAAATCTTATTCATAAAAAACAGCGCTGCAACCGCAGCAAATCCAACTCCAATCAATATATATTTTCCGGCTGAATTTTTTGTTTTCCAAAATAAAAACCCTTCCAACGAAAGTACTACAAACATTAACCCGTAACCGGAATGAAATTCAACAAAAAAGAAATTGAGAGTAAGAATTGTAAAGGTTAAAAACGTTAGAAATTCAAGAATATTAATAACTCTAAAAACTTTGATAATTGACTCGTTTAGCCAAATCCGGGTATGTTCGATGGCGGCACGCTCCACAAACATTATGGAAATCATGCTCATAATCCAACCGGGTAATTTCCAATAAAAACTAAAGTTGTACAAAAAGGCATGACCAATTAAACCGCCCAATAAAGTGGCAATTCCCATGTTTAAAAAGTAGATTTTGAAATAGATATATACTTTTCCTTTTTTTCCTGATTTTTGAATCCGATAGAAAAAGTACAGGCACAAAAATGAAACGAGCAAATCGGTTAAGGTTACTATTGGCTCGTCAATTCTTATTCCTAAAATATATATCGTGTTTATTTCATTCATTGTATTCGAAATTTATGGAAGGAATCCATCTTTTGAAAAGTATTTTAAAACCTGAGATCCTAAAATTAATGAACTTAGAATCTTTATTCAAATAAAATATTCATTTTGTTTTTATAAATCTGGTAAAACAAACGTTGATTCAATCAAAAGTAAGCATTTAGACAGGAGCAAAAGCATATTTTTTTTGAATATTATTGTTAGATTGCAAAATCAAAAATTTGCAATAAAACCTAAAAATCAAATATCATGTTGTACGGAACTTCAAAAAAATGTATGAATAAGTTTTCATTCCTGCTTTCGCTATTTATTGTAATTGGCACTTCGGGGAATGCACAAAAGATAATAGAAAAAACACCTGCCAAACAGCGTGTTCAATGGTACAAACAGCATGTTGAAATAAAAGAAAATTCGATATTTAAAAATTTACCCTGGCAGTTTGTTGGGCCAACAAATGTGAGCGGACGAATGACAGATGTTGAAGTGGTTACCCCGAAAGAAGAGAACTATACCGTTTATGTAGCCAGTGCTTCTGGCGGAATTTGGAAAACGCAAAACGAAGGAATTACCTGGCATCCAATTTTTGAACACGGAATGTCGACAGCTTTTGGCGATTTGGCGTTGGATCCGCAAAATCAAAATACAATTTGGGCTGGAACAGGGGAAGCCAATATTTTCCGAAGTTCAAATGCCGGTGCTGGAATTTATCGCTCGAAAGACGCCGGTGAAAACTGGGAGCATTTGGGTTTGGTAAATACAAATACCATTTCAAGAATTCTGGTTCACCCAAATAATTCGGATGTGGTATTTGTTGCTGCCGGTGGAAATGAATGGACAAATGACGAAGAACGTGGATTGTATAAAACTTCGGATGGTGGAAAATCGTGGGAGAAAATTTTGTATGTCGATGATAAAACCGGAGCTTACGATTTGGTAATGAACCCTGAGAATCCGAACATTATGTATGCCACAACCTGGCAACGTGTTCGTAAAAAATGGAACGATCCAAGAACTGAGCTGGATTATAAAGAGACAAGCATTTATAAAACAACTGATGGTGGAAAAAAGTGGTCGAAAATTAACAAAGGTTTGCCGGATGCTAAATTTCGGGGACGAATTGGAATCGATCTTTGTAAGGCATCGCCCAATGTTATTTATGCTTTTGTCGATAATTACGAAAAGTTGAAAGAGGATAATGCATTGAATGAAACTACCGATGCGTATGGTCGTCCGAGCAGCGGAAGAATTAAAGGAGCAACGGTTTATCGGTCGGATAACGGTGGAGAAAACTGGGTGCAGGCGAGTGCGCAAAACAGTTATATGGAAGGACTTTCGGGGACTTACGGTTGGGTGTTTGGGCAAATGCGTGTTGATCCGGTTAATCCGGATAAAATTTACGTAATGGGATTAGCTTTGAATGTTTCGGGAGATGGAGGTAAAACTTTCCGGGCTTTACGAGGAATGCACGGTGATCATCATGGTTTGTGGATTGACCCCGAAAACCCGGATTATATGGTGAATGTAAACGATGGAGGAGTGGCTATTTCTTACGACGGCGAGAATTTTCGTACATTTTATAACAACCTTCCGTTGGTTCAGTTTTTTAATATAAACTACGACATGGCGGAACCTTTTCATGTTTATGGTTCTGTTCAGGATCAGGGAAGTTTTCAAGGTGTTGTTGATTTGAGCCGGGGTAGAGATAATATCTCATCCACTGAGTTTAAACGCGCTCCGGGAGGCGAGGGGAGTAATCATGCTGTTGATCCGAAAGATCCAAATAAAGTATATTCTGCAGGTTTTTACGGAACCATTTCAAAAAATAATATGGCAACCGGAGACGATAAAAATATTATGCCCAAAACTCCAGAAGGAGCTGACAGACTTCGCGGACAGTGGTTGGCACCTTTTATTTTATCGCCACACAATTCGGGAATTATATACCACGGAACGCAGTTTATTCATCGTTCGATGAATGAAGGTGAAACCTGGGAGAAAATTAGCCCCGATTTAACTTACAACGAAGAAGCAAAAAAGGGAGATATTCCATTTCAAACTATTTTTACTATTACCGAATCGCCACTGAAATTTGGGGTTATTTATGTCGGAACGGATGATGGAAGAGTTTGGATGACTAAAAACAGCGGAACCAATTGGGACGAAATAAATAAAGGGTTGCCTTACGGAAAATGGGTGTCGCAAATGGAAGCATCGGCATTTGAAGAAGGCACTGTTTACATGACACAGAACGGAAAACGCGAAGATGATTTTGCTGCTTATGTTTGGAAATCGGAAAATTATGGACAAACGTGGATTGATATTTCAGCCAATATTCCTTGCGGACCGGCAAACGTAATTCGCGAAGACCCAAAAAATGAAAAGATCCTTTATGTAGGAACCGATTATGGCGTGTATGTTTCGTTAAATGGTGGCAAAAGTTGGGAAAGCCTGCCAGGAGAATTGCCAACTACGTACGTACACGATTTGGTTATTCATCCGCGCGATGACGTTGCAGTTATTGGAACTCACGGTCGTGGTGTTTGGGCACTGGATGTGCGTTTGGTTAGGGATGTTGCAAATGTAAAATCTGATGACAAATGTTCTATTTTGGATTTTGACGATTGCCGGTTACCCCGTAGCATGAACTCTTGGTACCGCAGAACAGCCAAAGAATTGAACGCACCTTTTTATATGAATGAGGCTGGTGCAGTGTCGGTAAATATTATTAATGCTGAAAATAAAGTTGTAAAAGAGATAAAAGTTTCCGGCGAAAAAGGTTTAAATTTTGTCGCTTGGAATTTAATGGTTGATGAAGAAAAAATGGTTGAAGCAGGTACGTATAAACTTCAGATTAATGGAAATGGAATTTCTGTAGAGAAGGAGTTTGAGGTGGTGAAGTTTAAGGGGAGGTAGGACACCCTTAAAATCTTTCCTATATGCACAACGTAATTCGCCTGTTCAAAATAAATACTTAGTTTTGGCAGCTCAATACAAAAATTATGGAATTTAAGAGAATTGTGGGGATGGTACTTGTTGCAACAATTGTAGCAAGTTGTGGGGCACCAAAAGTAATGACATCGTTTAAAATCGATGCCGAAAATTTTACAACTTCAGAAAATTATACCCAAGCTACCGAAGCCTGGAAACAGTATTTTAACCAAACTCCAATAGAAAAGACAGAGGGTTTAACCTTTGCAAAAGCTGCGAAAACTGCTTTTAAAAGTGGCGATATAGATTTGGCACTGAGCTGGTTTGACCAGGCAGGTTATAAAAACTATGCCGATGCTGAAATGTATGCAACGCTTGCAACTATTTTCAAAGAGAAAAAGAACATCTCTAAGGAGTTAGATGCATTGGAATACATCGCTGAAAACTTCAGTGAAACTTCAGGTGAATTTGATGATCGGCTGTTTGACGTTTATTTCGAAATCGATTTTAATGATAAAGCTTTGCAGGTTTGGGAACGGTTAGATGAAGCATCAAAAAGTAAAATTTCTAAACTGAATAGTTATTTTCTGATTCATAAAACTTTAAAAGATACTGCTGTTTGCGACTCGGTGTCATTGGTTTTGTTGGAGAAAAATCCGAACCACGTTGAAGCTCTTGAGTGGGTGGCAAAGAAGTACTACTGGCTGGGTGAAAACCGCTACAA
>JABMPI010000147.1 GCA_013203755.1 Bacteroidota bacterium | reverse complement strand
TTTAGTTATTGTTAAAAACTCTGCTGCAAACATACTATGGCAAGACCCTTATAGATGTTAAAGAGTTGTTAATTTTTGTTAACGAACTGTTAATTTTTATTGTATTAGGATTTTTTGAGCAACTTTTATGCTGTGAAACAAAATACAATTACAAATTAATTACTTAGAAATGAAAATTACAGCATTAAGTTCTTGTTGTGTTGACTTTTTCCCGGAGCAGGGCAAAGTTTATGTGGGCGGTAACTCTTTGAATTTTGCAAGCCAATGTAAACTATCTGGAATCGAAGATGTAACCGTAATCGGTGCAATAGGAAAGGATGATTTTGGTGCCCTCATCGAACAGCATTTTGATAAAATCAAAATTGATAGATCTCATATCTACCAAATAGATAAGCCTACTGCTTCAAATAAAATATTTATTGATAAAAACGGGGATCGATATTTTAAAGAGGATAGTTGGAATGGAGGAGCCTTTGATGCTTTTCGTCTGGCAGATAATGATTGGAAACAAGTTGAGAAAAGCGACATTATTGCAATGCCGGCAGGAGATCCAAACTTAAAAGATTTATTGAACAAAAGAAACGATAGTCAATGGGTAGTTATCGATTTTATGGATTATTTTACTCTTGATATAATTGAAAGCTTGATTGAAAAGATCGATATTACTTTTCTTAGCGCTAAGGAAAATATGTTAGACGATCTAAGTACACTAGCAAAGAAAAAAGGCAAATTAATTGTAGCTACACTAGGCGCAAAAGGTAGTATTGCATTCTGGAATAACTCATCCTATAGACATAAAGCCATTGAAGTAGATAAAATTATTGATACCACTGGTTGTGGAGATGCATTCCAGGCTGCATTTACCATTGAGTTTTTCAAATCGCGAAATATTAATGAAGCATTAAAAATAGCTTCTGTAGCAGCAAGCAAGGTTTTAGCTTACATGGGCGGAGTGGAGTAATATTTAATCCTCCTTTTATGTCGCAAACCGTTTTAACCCCTAAAGTAACACTTCCACTCTCAAGAATTACACCTCCAGCATATTCTGTTTTTGTAATGGTGATTAGCACCCTACTTTTGAATCATGAAATTTTTAACTTAATTAAATTTTAAAACATGAAAACAAAAGTATTAGCATTAACAGTGCTTGTTTTATTATCAATGAGCAGTTTTGCTCAGGTATCAGAAAAAAGATTTGGGTTTGAATTTGGTAGTGGTGCTTCTTTGGCCATATCCAAACCGGGTGAAACAGAATTAAAGCCGGGTTTTGGTTACGAAGGTATTTTTCATTACAGGTTTATGGAACATGCCGGAATTTATGGAGGTTGGGGTTGGAACCGATTTGGAGCCGATAACTCATTCGCTGGAGACGAGGTTTGTTTTGAAGAAACCGGGTACGTTTTTGGACTTCAATTTAAACACCCTGTAGGTAAAGATGCAACTTCTTATTATGTAAGGGCAGGAGGTTTGTACAACCACATCGAAATTGAGGATTCCGAGGGTGATATTACCCACGACAGTGGTCACGGAATGGGATGGCAACTGGCAGCTGGTTTAGATTTCCAACTGGGTAAAAACTGGAGCCTGACACCTGGTATTAAATTTAATGCACTCAGCAGAGAAGTTGAAAACGAAGGTATTAATATACCACTGGAGTTAAACTACCTTCAGTTAAGGGTAGGTATTAATAAGAAATTCTAGGCAGTTAATAGTTGGGGAACACAATTTATTTGTGTTCCCTTAAACTTCTTTTTCGAAGGAATCCATTCATAAAGAATCTTTAAATTCAAAAAATAAACAATAGTAAATGACAACAAAAGAATTGCATTTAAAACTTAAACAAGCTTATGCTATTGATAATCTGAATATTATTTCGCTTACATTAATAGATTTATACAAAAATAAGCAATACACAAAACTTCAGAAAATTGCTGAAATAATTAGCGGTGTCATTTCAATCGAAATTCAGGAAAATGGGAAAGGCTTTTCAAAATTTATGATGCTGTATCATCCTGATAGGTGCAGTTTTCATATAAATGAGATTGACCGACTCGCATCGGAAGATAACTACAATGGATTATTAAGCTATTCTCACATTTTACTTTTAAACTGGATTGATGAAATAGCAAATTCACTGGATAGTTATGAAGATGTTGACTATGCACCTGTTTACGAATGGGATTTTAATACCAGTGGATTTAGTGTTGTTGACGACTCCGCGGATTCTGAAAAAAATGAGGAGCCAAAAACTAGCCTTAAAGAATGCAATTTTTATGAGGCTGTTAAAATGCGGGTTTTTGAGAGTGTTGAAATGGAATTTCCTTCTTATTATTTGGAAGATTTGGACGAACTCGAATTATCAGGTTCAGGAATAAGCGATTTAGAAGGAGCTGAGTTTTGTAAGCACGTTGTAAACCTTGATTTGTCGGATAATAGTATTTCCGATTTATCGCCATTATTTGGACTTTCACTTTTGGAGGATCTGAATTTATCGGATAACCAAATCGAAGATATTGATATTTTAAACAATCTGACTCAACTTAAAACCCTGAATCTGGCTAATAACCACATTTGCGATATTTCGCCACTTTTTGAACTAGGGAAACTTGATTATGTGGATTTAACCGGGAATAAAATCAAGGCAGAACAAATAGATGCTTTGATTGAATTTGGTGTTGCTGTAGATTTCTAATTTAAAAAAGATTTAAAATGTTAAAACTTATTAAATACACACGGTACATTTTTTTATAAATTATCTTTCTGTACGTAATTTCCTGCGAAAAGCATCCTTTCGACAGATTTGGATTTGATTCTCA
>JABMPI010000146.1 GCA_013203755.1 Bacteroidota bacterium | reverse complement strand
TGTAAATTATTGGATGTGTTACCTAATTCTTGTTATATAATGGTTATTTTTGTTGCGGTATTTTAATACTATAAAATCATTGAGTTCGGTTTCGAAATAACAAGTTGTTATTCTTGGAATCGTTTTTCTTTTGAATTGTAAATAACACAACATAAAATGTAATTAGATGAAGGATGCGAAAGTAATTGAGTTGGAAGAAGTTACCATTCGGTTTGCCGGTGATTCCGGTGACGGAATGCAGCTTACCGGGACTTTGTTTTCGGATGCAACAGCACTTTTGGGAAATGATATTTCAACATTCCCCGATTATCCGTCAGAGATTCGTGCTCCACAAGGAACGGTTGGAGGTGTATCCGGATTTCAGGTGCAATTTGGACACAAGCAGGTTAATACGCCAGGCGATTATGCTAATGTATTAATTGCCATGAATCCGGCAGCAATAAAAGCAAACGCAGCATTTATGAATCCGGGAGGAACCATTATTTATGATTCTGATTCATTTAGCGAGAAGAACCTAAAAAAGGCAAAATTTGTTACAGACGACCCTTTTGCTGAATGCAAAATGGATGATTTCTTTAAAATCCCTGTTCCTATTTCAAGTTTAACTCAAGAAAGTTTAAAGGACTTTGGACTGGATAATAAGAGTGTTCTTCGAAGTAAAAATATGTTTGCTTTGGGTTTGGTTTGCTGGATGTTTAACCGCCCAATGAAATCAATTGAAGAGTTTCTAACTAACAAATTTGCTAAAAAACCCGTAGTTGTAGAGTCGAACATTAAAGTGTTGCACGATGGTTACAATTATGGAATGACGATGCAACATATGACACCTAGTTATATTGTGCATCCGGCAAACATTGAAAATGGTACTTACCGAAATGTAAATGGAAACCACGCTACGGCATGGGGTTTTTTAGCCGCAGCTGAAAAAGCAGGGCTTGAATTATTTATTGGTTCATACCCCATAACTCCAGCTACTGATATTTTTCAGGCATTAACAGAAAGAAAAGATCTGGGAGTAAAATCTTTTCAGGCTGAAGATGAAATTGCTGGTATTGCATCTGCAATTGGTGCTGCTTTTGCCGGCGATTTGGCGGTAACAACTACATCAGGTCCGGGATTGGCATTAAAAGGAGAAGCAATTGGCTTAGCTGTTATGGCAGAACTTCCTCTGGTAATTGTAAACGTTCAGCGAGGTGGCCCATCAACCGGTCTTCCTACAAAAACGGAGCAATCGGATTTATTGCAGGCACTTTATGGCAGAAATGGCGAAAGCCCGGTTGTTGTTTTGGCAGCAAGTACTCCATCCGATTGTTTCTGGTACGCTTTTAAAGCTGCGCAAATTGCATTGGAACGAATGGTTCCGGTAATTTTATTAACCGACGGATTTTTAGGAAATGGTAGTGAACCCTGGAAAATTCCAACAATGGCAGAACTTCCTCCAATAACTCCTCGAATTGCAAAAGATGCCGCTACATTTAAAGCGTATGAACGTAATTCAGAAACGTTAGCTCGCGATTGGGCTATCCCTGGAATGCCAGGATTCGAACATCGAATTGGTGGATTAGAAAAGAATGAAACAGGAACGGTAAGTCACGACCCTGAAAACCATCAGATAAATAGTGAAATACGTGAAGGAAAAGTACAACGTGTTGTTAACATGATTCCTGATCTTGAGATTAGCGGAGATAAAGATGGTGATATTTTAGTTGTTGGATGGGGTGGAACTTACGGTCACTTAATTAGTGCAGTTCGTGAACTTAGGGAAGAAGGTAAAAACGTGAGTATGGCTCATTTTAATTATATAAAACCGCTGCCTAAAAATACGGCTGAAATTTTTGGCAAATTCCAAAAAATTATTGTTTGTGAATTAAATATGGGGCAGTTTGCCAGTTACTTGCGCAATGAATTGCCCGAGTTTACTTACCATCAGAAGAACAAGTTAAAAGGATTGCCTTTTACTGTTAATGAGTTGAAAGAGAGCGTTTACAAATTACTGGAGGACTAAAAAATGATTGATTTAAAATATACTGTTAAAGATTTTAAAAGCGAAAACGAAGTCCGTTGGTGTGCAGGTTGTGGCGACTTCGCGATTATGAATGCCGTTCAACGTACCATGGCTGGAATGAATATTCCTCGCGAGAAATTTGCTGTAATTTCCGGAATCGGATGTTCTTCAAGATTTCCGTATTACATGAGTACTTTTGGTTTTCATACCATTCACGGACGGGCAGCTGCAGTTGCTTCGGGTGTGAAACTGGCTAATCCGGATTTGAATGTTTGGGTAATTTCAGGTGATGGCGATGCAATGGCAATTGGTGGAAACCACTTCATTCATTTAATTCGTAGAAACATCGACGTAAACTTTATTTTGTTTAATAACCGGATTTACGGTTTAACAAAAGGGCAATATTCACCAACTTGCGACCGGGGCAAAAAAACAAAAACTTCGCCGTTTGGAACCATTGAAGACCCATTTGTACCAGGTAAATTAGTTATTGGTGCACGCGGAAATTTCTTTGCTCGTGCAATTGATGGAAATATGAAATTGAGCCAGTCGGTTTTTGAAAAAGCAGCAGAATTCAAAGGTACTTCTGTTGTTGAAGTATTACAAAATTGTGTGATTTTTAATCATGGAATTCATGCTGAAATTACTGATCCGGCTCACCGTGCTGACCGTCAGCTTATTTTAGAGCAAGGAAAACCAATGATTTTTGGTGCAGAAAAGAATAAAGGTTTGGTATTCGAAAATGCAAAACTGAAAATTGTTGTAATTGGCGAAAATGGCGTAACGGAAGATGATATTTTGGTACACGATGCTACCGAGCTGGATTCAACCTTACACATGGCTTTAATTAATCTGCAATTGCCCGATATGCCGGTTGTTTTTGGAGTAATAAGAGCTGTTCCTGCACTGGTTTACGATACTGAAATGGTTGCACAAATCGACCAGGTTCAACAAACACGAAAAGTAACTTGTGTTGATGAATTATTAAAATCAGGAAATACATGGGAAGTTACCGGGAATGATTAACCGGATGGTGAAGGTTGTTCTAAAAGGAAATAAAAAATCGATTAAATATATTTGAGGCTCTGCAATTTTGTAGAGCCTTTTTTTATGCACTTAGTGAATAAAAAGACAATCTATAGTCTCATCAATAGCGAATAGGTTTAAGCAAAATTGTATTTTTATACCATTCATTATAAATAATCCGGCACAATTATTTTGAAGGTAAAAAGTATCTTTTAACTTTAGCAAAAAAATAGAATAATACATAAAAAATGAAAAGAAGAGATTTTCTGAAAAGCACTGCGGCAATGGCATCAGTTACCATTTTGCCTTCATCTGTTTGGGCACTTACAAAAAATGGAAAACTGCGAACTGCGCATATAGGAGTTGGTGGTATGGGAAATGCAGACCTTGGTTCTATTTCTTCACATCCAATGGTTGAAGTTACCGCTTTATGCGATGTGGATTCAGTGCGATTGGCAGCAGCTAATAAACTGCACCCCAATGCAAAAGTTTTTACCGATTACAGAAAACTATTCGATAAAATGGGAACCGAGATTGATGCAGTGATTGTATCTACACCGGACCATACTCACGCACCCGCTTCAATGATGGCGATGAATTTGGGTAAACCTGTTTATTGTCAGAAACCGTTGACGCACCATGTATCTGAGGCACGTGCGATGAGAAAATTGGCAGAAGATAATAACCTAATTACACAAATGGGTATTCAATGTCATTCCAGCGATATGTACCGGCAGGCTGTTCGTTTAATTCAATCCGGAATTATTGGTAAAGTAAGTTGCGTACGTGCCTGGTCTCCTAAAAACTGGGGATACAATGGGGCCGCACCTGTTGGCAGCGATCCTGTTCCGGAAACTTTAGATTGGAATCTGTGGTTAGGAACTTCTCCCGAAAGAGCTTATAAAGACAAAATATATCATCCTGAAAATTGGCGGAAATTGCTTGATTATGGCTGTGGAACGCTGGGCGATATGGGAGTACACATTTTTGATACACCATACACCGCATTAGAATTAGATGTTCCAAGAACAATAAATACGAGCTGCAGAAAACCTACCGGATTCGGACACCCGGAAAACAACGTTGTAGAATATGAATTTCCGGGAACTAAATATACTACAGAAAGTCTAAAATGGGTTTGGTACGACGGCCCGGGTGCTCCAAAAAAACACGAAGATTTGAAATTGCCTGAAAAAGATAAACTTCCGGAACAAGGCGCAATGTTTATTGGTGAAAAAGGTAATATGTTGTTGCCTCACTGGGATTTTCCCAAACTGATTGTAAATGGGAAATACGAAAAGATAAATTATTCGCCAATAGTAACCGTAGATCATTATCATCAGTTTGTGGATACGTGTTTAGGGAAAGCTGAGTGTAGTGCTCCGTTTTCTTATGCAGCACGATTAACTGAATCTATATTGTTAGGAGTTATTGCAAATCGTTTTCCAAATGAAACTTTAAACTGGGACATTAAAGCTGGTAAATTTGCTGAAGCGAAAGCAAATGCATTATTGGATACAAAGTATCGAGAATTCTAACTCGAATTTTAAAATTTTGAAATAGCTCGACAATTATTGTTGAGCTATTTTTTTTACTCAATTGGTATTAAACCACATTTTCAATTTTTAGTATGGGCATATCTTTCATATCCCACAACGCATTAATCAATCCTACTTTTTTATATTTCGAAATATCTTCCGTGCGAATTCTACATTCAAAAATTTTATTTTCTCCAATTAGTTTAGCTCGTTGAGTCCCGTGTAAAAGGGGAGTGTCCGGTGTCCACCATTTTTGCCCATCAAAAAAAATAGGGTTTGCCGTAAAACTATCGGTTATGCAATCGTCTTTTATAATAAGAATGTCATCGCAATTTCCTCGCTGTTCAAAAAGCTTATTTAAGTTTTTTCGGTCTGAATATTTAAATTCATAATCAATTTGGTTCCCTTCTACCAATTTCAAACTTTTAATTTCTTTAAATTGATGAGGTATGAATTCAATATTTTCAATAGTTTTTGAATAGGTAATCCGGCATCTAAATAATCCATTTTTTGAATGTACAGGAACTTTAATAAAATTAGTGAGGTTCATTTTGGTAGCCAGCCCAAAATATTCTTTACGAGCCTGGTTGAAACGGGAGTTGTGTTCTTTCAAATTAAACAACTTTCCGTCTTTACATTTTATGGTTTCAAGCAATTGCATTAGGATCTAATTATTTACAGGAAATTTAAATTTAAATATCTAAAGGTGATTGATTTACAAGATAGAATAACATTGAAAAAGAATCTATTCAATCTTCCATCAATCAATTCAATCTACATCAATCTTATTTAGTAATTGGGACATACACTTTTTTTAGCATTTCATCGTATTCAGGTTCAACCTTGCTCTTAAAAGTAATGCCACCGCCACTTTTATAAATCAATTCGTCATTTTGTTTTTCAATGTATCGAATAAGTACGCAACTATCCAGATTTTTTCCATCGAAATAACAGAAAATACCGGTGTAAAATCCTCGGGTATAATTCTCTGCATTTTTAATAATTTCAACTGTTTTCTTTTTTGGCGCACCCGAAATTGAACCCGCAGGAAGCATTGTATAAATTATATCACCAATATTTTCAGAATAATCTTCTGGCAAATCTCCGGTAATTTTTGAACTCACTTGCCATAAATCGCGCTGGTTGGTTTTTATCCGCTCCAGGTATCTGAATTTTTCAACCTCTACATTTTCCGCCACTAAACTTAGGTCGTTTCTAATAAGGTCAACAATGGTGTTGTGTTCTGCCAATTCTTTCGAATCATTCAGAATCAGCTCTTTTGCATTTTTTTTGGAAGCGTCGATTGTGCCTTTCATTGGGAAAGAAGAAATCTTTCTATTCTCAATCTGTACAAAAAT
>JABMPI010000145.1 GCA_013203755.1 Bacteroidota bacterium | reverse complement strand
AAGGAACGGGATATCGTTATTACTGACACAACCTTTAGAGATGGTCAGCAAGCACGCCCTCCGTACACCATTGAACAAATGGTGAAAATTTATGATTTAATGGCGAAGCTGGGCGGCCCCAACGGTGTTATCAGGCAAACAGAATTTTTCATTTATACCAAAAACGACAGAGAGACATTGGATCGTTGTCGTGATCTGGGACACAAATTCCCTGAATGTACCGGATGGATCAGAGCCAACAAAGGTGATTTCCGATTGGTTAAAGAGGCAAAACTGAAGGAAACGGGGATGCTGACAAGTTGCTCGGATTTTCATATTTTCCAAAAACTTAAATACAAAAGCCGGCAGGCTTGCATGGATGATTACTGTGAAGTTGTTGAGGCAGCTTTTGAAGCAGGTATCAGGCCACGTTGCCATCTTGAAGATTTGACACGTGCCGACATTGACGGATTTGTTTTACCCTTCATCGACAGGCTTATGAAGATGAGTGAACAGGTACCTGAGGAATTGTCTGTTAAAATCAGGCTTTGTGATACAATGGGTTTCGGAGTTAGTTATCCAGGAGTTGAATTACCAAGAAGCATTCCCAAACTTATTTATAAATTAAACCAAGAGTGTGGTGTTCCAAGCGACAGATTAGAATGGCATGGACATAACGATTTTCATAAAGTGCATGTTAACGGTGGTTCCGCCTGGTTATATGGTTGCGATGCCGTTAATGCAACATTATTTGGTTTTGGCGAAAGAACGGGAAATCCTCCTCTCGAAAGTGCAATTATGGAATACATTGCATTGAAAGAAGATTTATGCGGAATTAATACCGAGGTTATTACAGAGTTGGCTGAATATATGTTCTCCATTGGAATGCCAATTCCTGATAATTACCCATTCGTTGGAAAATATTTTAACACTACCCGGGCAGGAATCCATGCAGGAGGACTCAGAAAAGCCGAGCAAATTTATAACATATTCGATACAACCAAACTTCTAGGACGTCCGCCAAGAGTAGCAATTACGGATAAAAGTGGCGCCGATGGTGTTACAATTTGGGTAAACGACTTCTTCAAGCTTACAGGCGATGACAGAATATCTAAATTTAAAATTCACAAAGTTGCCCGGTGGGTTATGGATCAATACGAAATTGAGGGACGGTTGACTGCCATAAGTGACGAAGAACTTGAAAAGCAAGTTAAAGAATTAATGCCTGAATATTGTGAAAAATATTTGCATTAAAATTTAATTTCCCTATTAAGTATATCAGTAATTTTAATATAAATAGAAAACTGCCCTACCTATAAAAGGTGGGCAGTTTTAGTCAGTAATCCCGAATTGATTTGGATTAAAACACTATCCCAAAATACACATTATTTTATCTTGAAACAAATTAGATAAGGCTTTATAGTTCGATTGTAAAACATAGTTTTTCGTGCCAAAAATATTTTTAAATCCCGAATATTCTTTTATTGAAAAGCTTAAGGAGTACCGGATTTTTTCATCGGCTTCATTGCTTTAATAACCACTTCCGAACCGCACGAAGGGCAGATATAAATTTCGCAACCTGTGCAGGCAAAACAATTGCTACAAGTTCGGTCAACATCCAAATTTGAGAATTTGAATTCGCATGCTGAACAGATATAAAAAATTTCTTTTTTCTTCCCTAAAACCATTTAATAAGACATAAATTCGAGGTTGCAAATGTACAAATTTGAATTTATCCTATTTCCATCGGGTATAGAAATAGCCTTCTTTCTATTCTAATCACATAAAAATCAAGTCAAATAGGTTAATTCTGGTCTTTTTAGAACATAACAAAAATATAGAATATTGACAATCAGCAGTTTAGCTGCAATAAAATTTAAATAAAATGTTGATATTCCGCACCTTACAAGAAAATTACTCCATCTTTTTGTAATGAATAAAATAGCAGCTGCACTAGAACACGATGTACCTATTCACGAATACGCGCCGCTGTTGGTAAAACAAGCGATTACCGGAATGGGGCGTGCTTCCAAAGAGCAGGTAGCGTACTTTCTTCAAAAAGTTTATCATTTGAAAGATTTGGATCAGGGATTGGATGCCACGGATGTAGTGGCAGTTGCAATTTGTCATTTTATTCAGCTGAGCAAACTGCAAAAATCGAAGGAGTATAATAACTGGGGTGATTTTGTGAAAAAGAATCCGGGGAAGGTGAAGTAGCTCTCATCAATTGTGAAACTGAAAAACTGTTAAATTATGAAATAGAGGTAATTTCATAGCTTATTGGATTCCAACTTTAGGTGTTGAAGAAGAGGAGATGGAATCCTTAATTTTAGGAGGTGAACAAAAAACCGTCCCTTCTATTTGAAAATAGAGGGAACGGTTCTTTTTTCCTATCTTCATGGCAATTCAAACTTACAAAAATGAAACGACGCACCTTTTTCAAAACCACAGTATTGAGTGGCTCAGCGCTTGCAATAACTGGAGTCTCAGCTTGCACAACCGAAACAAAACAAGAGGTTGAAATCGATTTAACTGAATTTGACTTGAATGAAATAACTGTTGATGAATTGCAGCAAAAAATGGAATCGGGTGAATTGACTTCGGTTGATATTTGCAAGAAATATTTAGACCGAATTGAAGAAGTTGATCCGATTTTAAAATCGGTAATTGAACTTAATCCAGATGCTTTGGAAATTGCCAAAAATTTGGATGAGGAAAGAAAAACAGGAAAAGTACGTGGTGATTTGCATGGAATTCCAATACTTTTTAAAGACAATATTGATACAGGCGATAAAATGCAAACCACTGCTGGCTCGTTGGCATTGGAAGGTAATTTTGCCCCAAAAGACGCTTTCATCATTAAAAAAATGCGCGAAGCCGGGGCAGTTGTTTTAGGAAAAACTAATTTAAGCGAGTGGGCAAATTTCCGTTCAACCAATTCGTCAAGCGGTTGGAGTGGGAGAGGTGGACAAGTTAGAAATCCGTTTTATTTGGATAGAAGTCCGTGTGGTTCGAGTGCAGGAACAGGAGCAGCAGTCTCCGCAAATTTGTGTGTTATGGGAATTGGAACGGAAACCAACGGTTCTATTGTTTGTCCATCAGGAGTGAACGGTGTGGTAGGCATAAAACCAACACTGGGACTGTGGAGTCGGCAAGGAATTATCCCAATTGCACACAGTCAGGACACTGCTGGGCCAATGGCACGGACTGTAAAAGATGCGGCTATTTTATTGGGTGCATTGGCAGAATTTGATTCAAGTGATGCTGAAACACACATCGGAAATGGGGAGATTCATAAGGATTATACACAATTTTTGGAAGTCGACGGATTGAAAGGAATGCGCATTGGAATTGCTTCGGAAATGATTGGCTTTAACACGAAAGTTGATGCTCTTTTTACAAAGTCAGTTGAAGTGATGAAAGAAAAAGGTGCTGAAATAGTTGAGGAGGTGAAATTTGAAAATCGTAAAAAATGGGGTGAACCATCTTATCAGGTTTTATTGTATGAATTTAAAGCCGACTTGAATAAATACTTACAAGAACATCCAAATGCTCTTTTAAAAAATATGGCTGAGATTATTGAATTCAATAAAAAGAATGCAGACAAAGAAATGCCTTGGTTCGACCAGGAAATTTTTGAAATGGCTCAGGAAAAAGGTGATTTAAGTACGGAGGAATATTTGAACGCGTTAAAAGATTCCAAACGTTTTGCAGGAAAAGAGGGAATTGATGCTGTAATGAAAGAGCATAATTTAGATGCTGTAATTGCACAAACCAATGGGCCTGCCTGGACAATCGACTGGGTGAATGGCGACCATTTTAGCGGAGGCAGTTCATCGCCGGCAGCCATTTCGGGTTATCCAAACATTACCGTTCCCATGGGATTTGTAGAAGGGTTACCAGTTGGAATTTCATTTTTTGGCTTAGCATGGAGCGAACCAAAATTGCTAAAGATTGCTTATGCATTTGAGCAGGCTACAAAACATCGGAAACCTCCGGGGTTTGCTAAATCGTTGATGTAAAACTCATTTAGAAATATTTTTATTTTCTTGAACTTTTTGATAATTCAGTGGTTTTATCATTTCAATCCTTCTTAAATAGAAACCCTATCTTTGTAGAAACTTTTTTTCATGAAACAACCACTTTTCGGAAAGACATTGGCAGAATTACAGGAGCTCGTAATGGAACTGGAATTACCAAAATTTACGGCAAAACAAATTGCAGACTGGCTGTATAAAAAGCACGTCTCGTCTATCGATGAAATGACCAACCTTTCCATAAAAGCAAGAGAATTACTCAACGAAAAATATGAGTTTGGATTGATTGATTCAACCAAAGTGCAGGAGAGCATCGACGGCACAAAAAAATACCTCTTTCCAACGGCTCAGAATAAATTTGTAGAAACTGCAATGATTCCCGACCGCGACCGAAAAACGGTTTGTGTAAGTTCGCAAGTGGGGTGTAAAATGGGCTGCCTTTTTTGTTTCACAGCCAAACAAGGTTTTCAAGGACAATTAACTGCCGGTGAGATTGTAAATCAAGTAAAAAGCATTAAAGAGGTTGATGAAATTTCCAACATTGTTTACATGGGAATGGGCGAGCCTTTCGACAATTTGGATGAGGTTTTAAAGAGTCTTGAAATTTTCACCTCGGAATGGGGATTTGCAATGAGTCCGCGGCGAATTACAGTTTCTACCATTGGAATTATTCCAAGTATGCTAACTTTTTTGGAAGCCAGCGAGGCGCATTTGGCAGTGAGTTTGCACACTCCATTCCATGAAGAGCGGCAAAAATTAATGCCCGTGCAAGTGGCTTATCCAATTCAAGAGGTGGTTGATGAAATTAAAAGTTGGGATTTTGGACGACAGCGTCGCATCTCGTTTGAATACATTTTGTTTGAAGGATTAAACGATTCATCGAAACATGTGAATGAATTAGTGCGATTATTAAGTGGTTTAAAATGCCGCATAAATCTAATTCGTTTTCACCCGGTGCCTGGAACACCGCTAAAAAGTCCGGATGAAAAAACGATTCAAAATTTCAAAGAGAAACTCACTCAAAAAGGAATTACAACCACCATCCGTGCTTCGCGAGGCGAGGACATTTATGCAGCGTGCGGACTGTTATCTACTAAGGAATTGGTAAAGTAGGTTGGAACGCTGATGACACTGATTTTACAGATTCTCGCTGTAAAAAAATCTGTGTAAAATCAATTAAATCTGCGTTATCTGTGTACCATTTCTTAAACCAACATCATCTTCTCAATATAAACATCCTGAAAAGTAGAATCGCCCTCCAAATTTGTGTGCATGGTTTTATCCAATATATTCTGTATGAATTTTTCATTTTCAAACAAAAACATTTTGGCTCCAATAAGGGCAGTGTTTCCAAGTTTTACGATTTTTTCTGCATCGCATTCTATTAATCCTGTTCTAATAACATTCTGAATATTCAAAAAATTCCCAAAACCACCGGCTATAAATACTTTATCAATTTTATCGATTGTAATTTCCAATTGATTGAACAACATCTGAATCCCCGCTGCAATGGCAGCATTTGCCAGTTGAAACTCGAGAATATGTT
>JABMPI010000144.1 GCA_013203755.1 Bacteroidota bacterium | reverse complement strand
GCTAAATATTGTTCGATATATACTTTTGACTTTGGTAATTCTGCTTCGGCTGCATCTCTGTTTTGCATTACTTTCATCATGTGGAAACGCGATAAATCGAGCAGCCTAATATTTTGAGATTTATCCAAAGCAATTGCTTTCGTAAAGGATTCCTGGGCCGAATCAATATCGTCATTAAAAAGGTTGGCAACTCCCAATTCTTTTAACGCCTTACAATCTTCACCATTTTTAGCAATATAATTTTTCCAATACTTTACCATGTCGCTACCTTCGGGCATTAAAACCAACCGTGCTTTTACTCCATAAAATTTATCCATCTTTTCCAATTTCCGCGCATATTCTTCCGCCTTGATTTTATCGCCTCCCATATCTTCGGGTAACATGCCATAAATTTCCACCAGGTACATTAATGCTTCCGGATAATCGGATTTCATTTCGAGCACTTTTACGAATTCGTTGCAAACATCATTAATAAGATCTTTGGTATTGTCAGCCTCCTGGTGCATAGCAATGTAAGCTTTTAAGAAACAATTTTTTGCATTGTAATACGCGTAAACTATATTGTCAGGGTCATATTTCAACGCAGTTTGTATTGCTTGAGATGCTTCTTCGCTTCCCATAATATTCATGTAATTTAGGGTTCTTGCCAGTTCGAAGTATGCAGTTGCATTGGTTGAATCTTCTTCCAAAATGTTTAAAAGAAGTTCTTTGGCCTGATCAGTTTTTCCATCAATACGCAATTCGTATGCTTCTAAAACCACTTTGTCACTTTCCTTGCACGAACTAAAAACTATTGATGTATTCAATGTCAGTACAATTAGCAATCCCATTCTAAAAAAATGGTTTTTTGAAAAGGGATTAAATTTCTTATGAAAGATATTGGATATCCTACATAAAATTTCATTGAAATGGTTTGATGATTTTTTCATAACTTTATTTTTTAAGTTGAAACTGTATTCAATTTACAATGAAAAGGAGTTGCAATTATTGTAAAACAGTTGTATAATAATTGTAAAATGATATTTTGGAAAAATCTTGAAATTCAATAAGTGGAGATTTCTGAGGTCAAATATTTTGAACTTTTAAAAGGTGAAATTATTGCAACTATGCAAAAATCTTACCCCGGAATTCCTGATTCTATTTCAAATTGGAAAGGTCAAAATATTGTTAATTTTCAGGAAGATCTTCGTTTTAAGCAAAAAGAGCTCATCAGCGAAAAATGGTTTTATACTCACATGAAATCAAACAATTCGAAACTTCCCAGAATTGATATTCTCAATTTTCTTTCGAAATATGTTGGTTACCAAAACTGGGATGAATTCAAATTAAAAAATGGTGATGCCAATAATAAAATATCTCCGGATAAATCGAATCGTGTTTTTTATTTGATTCCAATATTGACGGTAATTGTACTTACTTTTTTTTATTTGATCTTTAATTCGATGTACACGCAGGAATACACTTTTTGCTTTTACGATAGTGATACTAAAAATCCTGTAGAAAACAGTGTAATTGAAATAAGTGTTTTATCAGACAATGATTCGCCAGTGAATTATTTGTGCAATAAAGAGGGGGATTTCACTATAAAAACCAACGAAAGGATTATAAGGTTTGTGGTTGAAGCACCTTATTATCATGTCGATACTATTGTTAGAACATTAAACAAATTTAACCGAACAGAAAATATTAGACTAAAAATTGACGATTATGCAGTCATGATTCATTACTTCTCGAACAGTAATGTAAAGGATTGGATAAAAAGGCGCGAAAATCTGGAAGGAATGTTTTCGGATAGTGTAAAAATATTTCAGGTTTTAGAGGGGACTATTGGAATGGAAATTTACAACAAATGGGAATTTATAAATAAACTCACGCTGCCAACAAACAGTTTGCGCGATATTGAAATTATTGATACAAAATACGAAGGAGAAAAAATTTCGCGGCTACGATTTAAACAAAATGAACAGGAATAAATGAAACGATTTTCAAAAATACTATCCTTTTTAATGCTATTGTTTTTGCTAACTGCAGAAACTTGTAGTGATAGTAGTACTGAAGTTACCAGAGAAGAAAAGCAGTCTGAAATGTTTCAAAATATTGAGGATGAATTTTTAAATGATGAGTTAACACTTGAATTGTTGAGGGCTTTTGAAAAACGCGCAATTCAAAAATTGGGTGATTTGGATGATTATCTGAATATTTATGCTCAGCCAAATTTTGATAAGGAATTTAGGATTCAAGCCGTGCAAATGGTTCGTGAATTGTTCTATTCGGAATCTGATATTCCAAACTTTTACAAAGAATTAGAGCTTGTTGAAGATACGGCGGCTAGAATTCTCTATAGTTCAAAAAATGGAGGAACTTTTAAAACTGAAATTAATTCAATAAAGGTAACCCGCAATTTTCAAAAACAATCTGTCTCAAATTACGCTGGAGAGCTTCGGTTTACT
>JABMPI010000143.1 GCA_013203755.1 Bacteroidota bacterium | reverse complement strand
TTTAATGGCAAGCCATAAACTGGGTCATGTTTTTCAGGGTGAAGGTGATGTAAAAATTTCACTTTTAGAACGGGCAATTCAACACATTTCGGCTACTGCAAACTACTCTGTTTTTTATGGTGAAGGTCGCGACAGTTACGATGTTTGGGGACGCACGGCTCACGAAAGTGTATTCAATACCAACGATGGCAATTTCCGTTGCCCCAATTCGCAACAAGGTTACACCGGGTTTTCAACCTGGACACGCGGATTAGCCTGGGCAATGACAGGTTTTGCTGAAGAGCTGGAAATGTTAGATACGCTCTCCAGTACCGAATTAGAAAAATTTGGAGGAAAAGCTGAAATTGAAAAAATGATGTTAAAAGGCGCAAAAGCTACCTGCGATTTTTATATCGCAAATACTCCAATTGATGGAATTCCGTACTGGGATACCGGAGCACCGAACTTACATAAATTGGGTAATTATTTAGATAAACCTGCCGACCCTTATAACGATTGGGAACCGGTAGATAGTTCTGCGGCAGCGATTGGCGTTCAAGGCTTACTTCGTTTAGGAAAATATTTAATCGAAAAAGGTGAAAAAGAAGCTGGCGAAAAATACTGGCAAGCTGGATTAACGGTTATGAACTCACTTTTAGATTATCCCTATTTAAGTACAAACCCACAACATCAGGGATTAATTTTGCACAGCATTTATCATCAGCCAAACGGGTGGGATAATGTTCCTGAAGGACAAAAAATAGCTTGCGAAGAATCATCGATGTGGGGCGATTACCATGCCCGCGAGGCTGCGTTGTATTTGCAACGAATTATTAATGATGAAAAGTATTACACCTTTTTTGGGTGCGTAAAATAACTAACACCGTCCTTTAGGGCGGTGATAAGCAATGAACCTGCCAGAAGGATTATTCTAAAATTTTGTATTTTGAAGGATCCAATAATTTAGAAAAATTCTGACCGAGACTGTAAGAATTAAATCACTGCGCTAAAGCACGGTGCAATAAATAAAACATGGCAACTAAAATAACCGATTTTTCAAAACTATGCGTTCACACACTTACCACAAAACCGTGGAATTTAAGTGAATGTGTAGAATATTACAGCTCTGCCGGAATACAGGGAATTACCATTTGGCGCAATGTTTTGGAAAACCAAAATCTGAAAGATGCCAAACGAATTCTGGATGACCACAATATGGACGTGGTTTCTCTTGCACGCGGTGGATTTTTCCCTTCCATTCATAAAGGGAAAAGAGCAGAATCTATCGACGACAATCTTTTGGCAATTGAACAGGCTGCTGCTGTTGGAGCTCCGGTTATCGTTTTGGTTTGTGGTGCCGACGGTGGACAATCGTTGGAAAAATCGCGCGAACAGATTAAAGAGGGAATCATAAAGATTTTACCCGTAGCAAAAGCCGCCGGAGTAAAACTGGCCATTGAACCACTTCACCCAATGTATGCCGGCGATCGCTCCGCAATTAATACACTCGCCCAGGCAAATGATGTGGTTGAGGAAATTAATTCAGATTTTGTGGGAATTGCAGTTGATGTCTATCATTTGTGGTGGGACAACAACCTTAAGCAAGAAATTAAAAGGTGCGGGGCAAACAACAACTTATTTGCGTTTCACGTTTGCGACTGGAATGTGCCGACCTCTGATTTTCTAAACGACCGTGGTTTAATGGGTAACGGTTGTATAAATGTGCAAGAAATTAGAGGGTGGGTGGAAGAAACTGGATTTAATGGTTATAACGAAGTTGAAATTTTTTCTGACAAATACTGGGCAACCAATCAATTTGATTATCTTGAAAAAATTAAAAATGCTTACTTAAACTATACATGAAAAATGCCCTGCAAGTGGAATTTAAATAAAAACTTGCAACTCGAAACTTGTAACTAGTAGCTATAAATATATGATTCATAAAATTGGAATAATAATGAACGGCGTAACCGGCCGCATGGGAACGAACCAGCATTTAATGCGTTCGATAGTTGAAATTATTAAACAAGGTGGTGTGCAGGTTAGCCCCTCAGAATTTATTATGCCCGACCCAATTTTGGTAGGACGAAATGAAATCAAACTAAAAAAGCTGGCAGAAATGTCGGGTGTTGAAAAATGGACTACCGATTTAGATTCGGTAATGAACGACCCAAATTATCAGATATATTTTGATGCACAAACCACAGGCAGGCGTGCCGACGCAGTTAAGCAAGCGGCAAAAGCAGGCAAACATGTTTACTGCGAAAAACCAGTTGCAACCGATACTGCCACAGCCCTTGAACTTTATGATGCTTGCGAAAAAGCCGGGGTAAAACACGGTGTTGTTCAAGACAAATTATGGTTACCCGGATTACTAAAATTGCAACGTTTAATGGATAACGATTTCTTCGGAAAAATCCTTTCGGTGCGTGGCGAATTTGGATATTGGGTTTTTGAGGGACACACTGTTCCTGCTCAACGCCCAAGTTGGAATTACCGCAAAGAAGACGATGGAGGAATTATTGTTGACATGCTTTGCCACTGGCGTTACGTTTTAGACAACCTTTTTGGTGAAGTAAAAGGCGTTTTCTGTTTGGGTGCAACGCACATTCCAGAGCGGGTTGACGAGCAAGGTAAACCATACAAATGTACAGCCGACGATGCAGCTTATGCAACTTTCGAATTGGAGGGTGGTGTAATTGCTCAGTTCAATTCAAGTTGGACAACCCGCGTTCGTCGCGATGATTTGCTGACTTTGCACGTTGACGGGACAAAAGGTTCTGCCGTTGCCGGACTGCGCGATTGTTGGACTCAACATTATGGAAACACACCAAAACCGGTTTGGAATCCGGACATTAAAAATCCAATTGATTTTTACGAGGGCTGGAACAAAGTACCTGAACAGGAAAATTTCGATAATGCATTTAAAGCACAATGGGAATTATTTTTGAAACATGTAGTAAAAGATGAACCTTTCCGATGGAATTTATTGGAAGGAGCAAAAGGTGTTCAGCTGGCAGAAAAAGGATTGGAAAGCTGGGCGAAAAAAGCTTGGGTAGAAATACCGAAAGTGAAGTAGACAGTTCACAGTCGCAGTTGCAGTTTTCAGAAAAAAAATAGACAGCTTTCAGTTACCGTTGACATTAGGAGAAGTGAATCAGTCAGCAGGAAAAAAAACTAAACTGGAAGTTTTCTATGCTCTGAAAGAGCAACAGCTAATAGCACAGGACAACGCCCTGTGTAATAGAGACAAAAAAATTGCCCCACGCTCTGGAGTTGAAAAAAGAGAAAAAGCTTCATAGGACAAAAAAGAAAGGACAATAAAAAAGAGATGAAAAAGACAGCATTAATAACCGGAGGCTCAAGAGGAATCGGGTTGGGAATTGCGAAAGAGCTGGCAAAAGCCGGATTTAATTTAGCAATTAACGGAATCCGAAACCAGGAATCTGTACAATCTGTTTTGGATGAATTGAAGCAATTTGGAGTAAACGTAATTTATGCACAAGGTGATGTATCCAAAAAAGAAGATCGCGAAAAAATACTTCAAACCGTTACTTCAAAATATGGGAGTCTGAATGTTTTAATAAATAATGCTGGTATCGCACCAAAAGAGCGCAAAGATATTCTGGAAGCCTCTGAAGAAAGTTTCGAATACGTTTTGGATGTCAATTTAAAAGGGCCCTATTTTCTTACTCAGCTTTTTGCCAATCACATGGTTGAACAGAAAAAAGTGGCTTCCGATTTTCAATGCTGTATTATCAACGTTTCTTCGGTTTCGGCAACCGTTGCTTCGGTAAACCGAGGTGAATATTGTATTTCGAAAGCTGGGATTGCAATGGCAACAAAACTTTGGGCTGCGCGGTTGGGAGAGTTTAATATTCCTGTTTACGAAATTCAACCCGGAATTATTAAAACAGACATGACGGCTGGTGTAACCCACAAATACGACACCCTTTTTGAGCAAGGATTAAGCATTCAAAAACGTTGGGGTCTACCGGAAGATATAGGGAAAGTAGCAACTGCAATGGCAACTGGAATGATGCCCTATTCAACCGGACAGGTAGTTTTGGTTGATGGAGGAATGACGGTGCAGAGATTGTAAAGGAGTAGTAAGTAATTAGTAAAAAGTAGTAAGTAAAAAAACTAAAATAGATGAGCAGCCTAACTGAAAAAAAACAAAAATTGTATTGGAGAATTACGGCTTTAATAGCGGTAATTTTGATTCTCATAACATTTACTCCTTTGGTAATTGCGCCTGGTAAAATCGAACCAAAATTGTTTGCCATGCCGTTTACTTTGTGGGTGAGTATTTTAATTACCATTTTATTGGTGGTGCTAACTTATATCGGAGGAAGAGTTCATTTAAAAGACGAAGAATAAAAACTCTTTGTGAAACTTTGTGTTTCTCTGTGGTACAATTCTATTACACAAAGTTTCACAAAGAGGTCACAAAGGAACACAAAATCAAAACCTAAAAAATAAACAACATGCTAAAGTGGCTCTTAATCGTAGGAACAATTTATATCGCAATTCTATTTTACCTTTCGTGGCGTTCGCGACAAAAAAATAAATCGAACGAAGATTTTATGATGGCTGGCTCAAACATCGGCCTTATTCTCGGGTTTATGACTTTTGCCGCAACACTTTTCAGCACATTCACGCTAATGGGAATGCCCGATTTTTCGAGAAACCATGGTGTTGGCGCCTGGATATTTCTCGCCTTTTCCGATGCAGGAATGGTTTTTCTGATTGTTTGGTTTGGTTACCATTTACGAAAACGAGTTGTCCAAAAAGGATTTAAAGGAATGTCGGGGTTATTGCAAAATTGCTACCAAAATAAATGGGCGGGTTATGTCTATTTTCTTGCAGTATTTATTTTTCTGGTTCCTTATGTTGCCATTCAAATTCGTGGTGTTGCCATCTTTCTGGAACAGGCTTTTCCTGAAGCACTTCCGGCCTGGGGATGGTCCGTTATAATTGTTGCAATTATGCTATTGTATTCTGAATTTGGTGGATTAAAAGCAATTATTTACGCCGATTTTATGCAAGGGACAATGTTATTAATTGTAGTTTGGGTAATTGCCACAACTTGTCTGAATTATTTGGGAGGCTGGGCAGAAATGTTTGCAAAAGTAGAAGTTGCAAATCCGGCACTTTTATCAACTCCCGGACCAAAAGGGCTATTAAATGCACAATTTCTAATCGCGTCATTTTTGGCAATATTAATGATCC
The DNA here is from genome assembly GCA_013203755.1 of Bacteroidota bacterium. GTDB lineage: Bacteria > Bacteroidota > Bacteroidia > Bacteroidales > Prolixibacteraceae > Draconibacterium. The sequence goes on along the minus strand of JABMPI010000143.1, from coordinate 21,732 downwards.
CGGTAACACAGCCACAACTTTCAACCCGATTGGTTATTATGAAAGATATGAAAGCCATGCGCCGAATGGCAGTGGCAGTTGGAACTTTTGCAATGTTAGTAATATTCCCAACTCTAATTATTGGTTTTTACGGTGCAATTCGCTATCCCGATGCTTCCGTGCCAGAATTTTTAGGGCAGGTTTTACTACGCGACCAACCTGAATTTATTGCAGCAATGGCCATAATCGGATTGTTTGCCGCGGCTATGTCAACTTCCGACTCTCAACTTTTTGCGATGGGAAATGAATTACGTGGATTAATTGGGAAAAGAGGAAGCGATTCATTACTTCCCATCCGAATTGCAATAATTAGTTTCGCTGTTGCAGCCTTACTATTTTCGCTGTTTAGCTCGGACCAACTTGTTCTTTTAGCTCGAATCAGTTTTGCAGGTACTGCAATGATGGGGCCGCTGGTTATCCTTGGCATTTTTTCGAAAAAACCACAGGGTTGGTTTATGATTATTATTTCCGGATTTGGGTTAGCCGCATTTGTTTTGTCGCAAGTTGGAGTTTTACCAAGCATGGTTGGCCCGTTTAGAATGGATTTGTTTCTAATGATTGTGTTGGCCGTTTGTGGTTTTGGGAATTATATGGTAAAGAAATAATTGATTGTAATTTAGCGAATAAAGAGTTTCATTTTTAAAATTGAAGACCTTTATTATTAACGATAATTTTTACTTTCATTCGAATAAAAAATGCACTTTTATTTTACACGAAATTTTAAACCAACTGTGAAAAATAATATAAATAAAATCTTGTTGTTTACTCTTGTTGTTTTTATGTGTGGGTGTCATTCGTCAAAACCAACCGTAAAAACTGAAGAATTAGCAATTCCTAAAAATCAGATTATATTTCTGATCTTTTCAATTGAAAACAAAGATTCTGTAAACACTGTAAAACTCACCGATAAAATTATTTCGATTGGTAAATTAAAAACCATTTCGCAACAAACAACTTCTATAAACCCCGGCGATTTAAAATGTATTTTTCTTGATAAGAATGGCCAAATACTTTCCGAAATTACAATTCCTAATCCACTAAAAAACCAATTGGAATATTTTGATGAAAATGGAAAAGGAGGAAGGAAAGAGGTAATTCTTAAGGAAAACACTTTTCACATTCGAACCCAATTGCAAAACGAAATGTTTTCAATTAAAATAGAAGAAAACACTGCGGCAAACAAATGGAAAGAATTGGCAGAATTCAGGTTGTAAGACCAATTAAACAAGTTTAATTATATTCTGATCTGAGTCTTGATTCAAAACTTTAAACGAATGAGATATCTATTTTTCAGTGTAATACTTTTGACTTCCACACTTTTAAGTTTTTCTCAAACTTTTAAAGTAGACACCATTCAATTTAGCGGAAATATTGAAAAACGGATAAATGTAGTAATCCTGGGCGATGGTTATCAATCTTCGGAAATGGAAACATTTACTATTGATGCCCAAAATTTTTTCAACGAATGGTTTCGGCAATCTCCCTTTCAGGAATACAAAAACTTTTTTAATGTATTCACAATCGAGGTACCATCGAACGTTTCTGGTGCTTCACTCGACCCCGATAATTTAATCGATAATTACTTTGGGAGTGCCTTTAATTCTTACGGGATTGAACGATTGCTAGTTCCTAAAAGATCGTCGAAAGTAGTTACAGTTTTGGCAAATAATTTTCCGGAATACGATCAGGTAATTATGTTGGTAAACTCTACAAAATACGGTGGCTCCGGCGGATGGATTGCAACCGCATCAACACATTCGAGCTCTGGAGAAATTGCCATCCACGAAATTGGGCACTCGTTTTCACATTTGTCCGACGAATATTGGGCAGGAGAACAGTACGCCTCTGAAAAACCAAACCAAACCAAAGAATCGAATCAGGAATTGGTTAAATGGAAAAACTGGCTAAACATTAATGAGGTTGGAATTTACGAATACGAATCGCCAGGGGAAGGCTGGTTTCGCCCACACCAGCAATGCAAAATGCGAAGTTTATTTAAACCATTTTGCCCGGTTTGTGGGGAACAAATTTTTGAAACCATTTACAATTTCACTTCACCGGTATTAAATTACTTTCCGGTTAATACCGATTATGTATTTACAAATTCGGAAGAAACTTTTACCCTTGACTTGTTAAAACCCGAGCCAAACACCTTAAAAATTGAATGGACTTTAAATGGCAAACCCATCTCCGGGAATACCGATTCGCTTAAACTCCTAAAAAGCACTTTAAATAAAGGCATTAACAATTTACAAGTTACCGTTAGCGACACCGCTTCGCTTTCAAAAAAAGTGATAAAAGAAACTTCAAAAGAGGAAATAATCAACTGGAGTATTGAAAATTTATCAACAGGAATTGAAAAAAATGAACTTGGGAACAACGATTTTCACATTTATCCCAATCCAACTACCGGCAAAATAAACATCACTTTTTTCAACAAAAAACAAACGACAAATTTACTCGAGGTTTATACAACCGATGGGAGGTTGGTGCGTAAAATAAATTTGGGAAAACGTAATTCCGGAAAACAGATTGTTTCGGTTGATTTATTTTCAATCCAGGAAAATATCTTATTTTTGAAATTGATTTCAAATGATACAACCGAAGTAAAAAAGGTTTTTTTGAAAAGATAAAAACGAACTAAACCTAAATTAAATCCGATGTCACTAAAAAAAACAGTTCTTTTTGCGATTATTCTAGCAATGCTTGGATGTACACAAAACCAAAAACTAACACTTGTAAAAAACAACAAATCCAACTACGAAATAGTACTGCCCGCCCAGCCCGATGAAATAATTGAAAAAGCAGGAAATAAATTACAAACCTACCTCGAAAAAATTTCATCGGTAAAAATTCCCATTGTAAATGAAAGTGAATTAAATGAAAAAAAGAGACAAATATTCGTTTCTGTAAATCCGGAAGAGCTAACGTCTGTACATTCTATTTCAATAAAAACTGAAGGTGAAAACCTGATAATTACCGGGGGGAGTGGCGAAAGTGTTTTATTCGCAGTTTACGAATTTTTGGAAATGAATTTGGGCTGCAAATGGTATTCTCCGACTGTTGAAAAAATACCCACTTCAAAAACCATTTCAATTGGGCAGCCGTTAAACTACCAATACACTCCCGAAATTACAACCCGTACCGTACATTCACGTCTTTTTTATGAAAACCCCGATTTTGCACATAAAATGCATGTTACTACCGATGCGTTTCCTGGCTACGTGCCAACGGCCCGCGTACACACCTTTCACCGATTTGTTCCCGAACAAAATTACTACTACGCCCACCCCGAATATTATGCATTGCGCGGAGAAAAGCGGCTTCATACTCAATTGTGTTTGACAAATAAAGAGGTTCTTCAGATAGTAACAGACTCGGTAAAAGCATATTTTGAAAGATACCCGGATGCCAGTGTAATTTCTGTGAGTCAGGACGATAACACGCAAAACTGCCAATGTGAAGATTGCAAGAAAATAGATGATGAAGAAGGTTCTGCAAGTGGAAGTATGATCCGTTTTGTAAATGCTGTTGCAGAAAGTTTCCCTGATAAAACGATCTCGACACTCGCTTATCAATACACTCGAAAACCATCGATAACAAAACCTGCCGTAAATGTGCTAATTACACTTTGCTCAATTGAGTGCGACAGAAGTGCCCCAATTGCAGATAAAAGCCACGACTTTGCACAAGATTTAAAAGGCTGGAAAAAAATTACCGAAAACATACGAATATGGGATTACACCACCCAGTTTACCAACTTTTTAGCACCTTTCCCAAACATCCATACTTTACAACCCAATATTCAGTTTTTTAGAAATAACAATGCAACCTGGGTTTTTGAGCAACACAGTCATCATCCAAGTGAATTGTTTGAACTCCGCTCCTATTTAACCGCAAAACTACTTTGGAATCCTGATTTAGATGCAAACGAAATTATCAATGAATTTGTACAAGGATATTATGCGGAGGCTGGTAAATACGTGACAAAATATATTGATGTTATTCACGAAGAAATTCAAAAAGACAAGGACTTTTTTCTGTTTTTATATGGCGATCCTGCACAAGCTTTTAACTCATTTTTAAATCCTGAATTGCTGAAACAATACAATACTTATTTTGATGACGCAGAAAAAGTTGTTGAAAATAAACCGAACGTTTTACAACGCGTAAGAACCAGCCGAATTAGCACCGATTATGCGATGTTGGAAATGGCAAGGAATGGAAAATCTCCCGATTTTCAACTTTTAGAAAATGGCAAAATTTCGAAAGATGTTGAATTGCGGGTTTCACGTTTCAAAGAGAGTTGCCAAAACTCCAACATTACTTTAATGAACGAAATGGGCTACACCGTTGAAGAGTATTTAAATTTGTATAAAGAGACATTAATCCGGGCAGGACTACCAAACATCGCAAACGGTAAAAAAGTAACGCTGCACACTCAGCCAAAAAAATATGCCGATGAAAATCCACAAGCATTAACCGACGGAGCTTTGGGTGGAAGTAACTTTTATGCCAACTGGTTAGGATTCGAAGGTAACAATATGGAAGCGGTAATTGATTTGGGGAGTGAAATGGAATTCAGCAACATTTCCACTGGCTTTTTACAGGTTACAAACCACATTGTATTTTTCCCCGAAGAGGTCTCTTATTTTTATTCAAATGATTTAAAAACATTTACAAAATTAGAGACTGTGGCAAATCCTATTTCAAAAGAGAGTAAAAAGAATGACGTTGAATACTTTACCAGCAACTTTGCACCTACCAAGGCAAGGTATATTAATATTATTGGTAAAAATGTTGCCAAGGCTCCTTTTTGGCACAACGCCGCCGGATTACCTGCATGGATTTTTATAGATGAAGTAATTGTGAATTAGTTCAGAATTAATAATATAATAGTAAAACTAGAGTAAATATTTATCGTTTTTGGAGGTAGTAAAAACTCGTAGATATTCAGGGGTTTCCACCATTTACTTCTCCTCTTTACGGTAATTTGCGGGTGACTGCCCAATGTGTTTCGAAAAAATCCTGGAAAAATTGTACTGGTCTTCGTAACCCAACTTTTGTCCAATCTCCTTCACCTTTAAATTTGTTTGGGTAAGGTATTTACAAGCCCTTTCCATTTTTAAGTGAATAAAAAAATCAAGGGGTGAACTGTTAAGGTTTTTTTTGAAAAGTTTGTAAATATGAGAGGAAGAGCAGTTGTATTTTTTTGCAAAATCATCAATTCGAATATTTCTGTTCAGGTTATTTTTCATGAATGAAATTACACTTTTCAGCAAATCGTTTTCGGGTTCCTTTTTTACAGAACGGTAAACATGCAAATATTTTATTGAGGTTAAAAATTGTTTCAGGCAGATGTTTGCGTAGGCTACTTTTTCAAACTTAAAGTGGTTTTCTACGTTTTGTAACATCTCTTCAAAGAGTAATAAACGCTCCTCAATCCTCGAATCATTGGTAGGAGGAATTTCAATAACCTGATTTACAGGAGGTGAATAATTTGCTGCATTTTTACCGGTAAAATGCAACCAATAATTTGTCCACGGATTGTCAGGATTTGATCCATAAATACAAGGGACTTTCGGGTTGATAATAAAAAGCTGATTCGGTAAAATTGAATGCCTTTTGCCTTCAATGTCAATCCATCCTTCACCTTCAACACAATAAATTAGGATAAACTGGCTGCACCCCAAGGGCCGGGTTCTTAAATGACCAAAAGCTTTTGGAAAAATACCAATGTGCGTAATGTATAAATCATTTACCCTGGGATCTTGTAAAACTTTCTTTTTAACTATCCCGGGAAGATAAGTCATTCTTTGACCGATAAATCCATCTTTTTTAAATTCAATTTCATGATATTGAACCATTTGATCTAAATATATTATAATTAGTGCTATAAAACAGTTATTTGAGAATTACCCTTCTATTTTATCCAAAAATATGAAATTCGCAATAAAAGTACAGTATTATCCATCTTTTATCAGTAAAAGACTATTTTATTTATGTTTTTTATTGAATATTTTTAAAGCCTCAATTAACTTTTAATATGAATTCAAGAGAAAGAGTTTTAAGTGCAGTCGCACACAAAGAACCGGACAAAGTTCCGGTTGATTTAGGAAGTACTCCAAGTTCCGGAATATCGGCAATTGCTTATTCCAATTTGCTAAAATATCTAAATATGGAACACTTGCCCGTTCAGGTTTACGATGTGGTTCAGCAACTGGCACAACCTCACGATGAAATTCTTGAGCTTTTTGGAATTGATGTTTTAGATGTTGGCCGAACGTTTAATGTAAAACCAGAACACTGGCATCCTACTGAATTATCTAACGGCGACAAAGCATTTTATCCTGCGTGGTTCAATCCGGTAAAAAATGACAATGCCGACTGGATAGCATCAGATAAAACAGGGCAACCCATTGCAAAAATGCCGGCAGGAGCAACATTCTTCGACCAAACCATATTTCCATGGGCAAATGGTTACCCTGAAAATATGAATGGATTAGATGACGCAATGTCAAAAGTTATCTGGTCAGCATTTGCATCCAGCCCATGGGATCATGCTTCCAAACCAGATTTCTGGGAACAGCTAAGAAAGAAAGCTTTAAAACTAAAGGAGAATTCAGACAAAGCAATGATAATTGGTGTTGGATGTAATCTTTTCGAATGGGGCACTTTTGTTCGTAGAATGGATAACTTTTTAATGGATCCTTACCTTGATCCTGCCAATGTAGAAAAATTGCTGGATGCACTTATGGAGAGACATCTTTCAACATTAGCTAAAGTATGCGAAGCCGTGGGAGACATTGCCGACTTTGTGAAATTTGGTGACGATTTAGGTGCAATGAACGGACCTTTTATGGATCCTGAAACCTATCGACAATTTTTTAAACCACGCCATAAACAACTCTGCGATTTTGCAAAACAAAATAGCAAAATGCATACTTACCTCCATTCTTGCGGTTCAATTTATAAACTTATACCCGACCTTATTGAAGCTGGGTTTGAAGTTCTGAATCCAGTTCAAACTCAATGCACCGATATGGAACCTGAGAAACTAAAAAATGAATTTGGAAGTGAAGTAACTTTCTGGGGTGGAGGTATTGAAACCGTTGGTACTTTAAATAGAGCAAATCCTGATAAAATTAGAACTGAAGTTTTAAACCGACTGGAAATACTTTCAAAAGGAGGAGGTTTTGTTTTTAATACGGTACATAATATTCTACCAGATGTACCACCGCAAAACATTGTTGCAATGTTTAATGCAGTTAAAGAATTTAACGGCGAACAACCTGTAAAGCTTTAATTTCCTAAACCAAATTTATGAACTTATCAATCATCGATTATATAGTTATAATCGCTTACATGTTACTGATCGTCGGCATCGGTGTTTTCTCCGGATTCAAAAGAAAAAATAAATCAAGCGAAGGTTTTTTTCTTGCAGGTCGTTCTTTAAAATGGCCAATTATTGGTACAGCTCTTTTTGCTGCAAACATTTCTACTATCCACATGGTTGGACTCGCCGGACAAGGTTTTTCCGACGGATTGGTTTGGGGAAATTTTGAATGGGCAGCACCATTTATGCTAATTGTTTTAGGACTGGTTTTCGCTCCTTTCTATTTTAAAACTAAAATTTCAACCCTTCCCGAGTTTTTAGAAATGCGCTACAATCGCCCCACCAGAAGTATGTTAGCTGTAATTTCACTTTTTACAGCACTCTTTCTTCATATTGGTGTTAGTTTATATGCAGGTGCGCTTGTTTTCGAAAATTTCTTCGGAATAGAAAGATACACAGCTATTATTGTAATTGCAATTGCCACACTAATTTATTCTGTTGTTGGCGGATTAAAAGCAGTAGTTTTAACAGAGGCTTTACAATCGGGGATTCTAATTATTGGTGCAAGCATTATGACTATTCTTGCCATGCTCGCCCTCCCAGAACATGGTGTTCACTCTTTTGCAGATTTAAAAGCGGCCTTAAAACCCGACCAGCTGAGTATGATTCAAACCTCATCGAAATCGGCTCTTCCATTTTTTATATTTTGGCCCGGCTATGTTGTTTTAGGGTTGAATTACTGGTGTGCCGACCAAACTATTGTACAAAAAGTATTGGGTGCAAAAACTTTAAAAGATGCCCAACGCGGACCTATTTTCGCAGGGTTCATAAAAATTCTTCCGGTATTTATAATGATTTTTCCTGGAATTTTTGCCTATATAATACTGAAAGATAAAATTGAAATTGCCGACCAAACATTGCCAATTTTAATCCTGAATATTTTACCGGTTGGATTAAAAGGATTAATGTCGGCGGCGCTGCTCGCTGCATTAATGAGTACAATTGCTTCGGCACTAAATAGCTCAGGAACATTAGTTTCTATGGATATAGTAAAACAAAACCGACCAAATATTTCAGATAAAAACCTGTTAATAATTGGAAGAATAACCCTACTTGTGGTAACTGTATTTGCAATTGCATGGTCGCCATTAATTGCCAAATTTCCAAGTATTTTTGAAGCAATAAACGATTTGCTGGCCGTTTTATCACCGCCAATTTCAGTGGTATTTATTTTCGGGATTATGTCGAAACGAGGCACACCAAAAGCAGGACACTACACCTTGGTTTTTGGATTTATTTTAGCAGTTATTGCATTCTGTCTCGACTTTGAAATGATAGCAGGGAAACGTTACATCTCAGATGTTTTACACATTCATTTTATGCTGAAAGCAACGTATTTATTTTTTATTTGTACTGTGTTCTACTTCTTTGTAAGTTTTTTTACACCCAAAGCAAGTTTCGAAGTTTTGGAAAAAATGACAATGAAAAATCCTCTCTCTTTTATAACCGAGGGAAAAGTTCAGGGAATTACGGATCCACGAATTATGGCTGGAATTCTGGCGATTATTATGATTACACTGTACTATATTTTCAGATAAAACTATAAAACATGAAACAACTCACTCTTATTTTGTTAGTCGTCTTTTTTATTGGATGCCAAACTGAAAAACAAATTGAACAACCAAAAAATATTCAGCGCATTGCCTGGGTTATAAAAGTTAAACCCGAGAAACTGGACGAATACAAAAAACTTCATGCAAATCCGTGGCCAGAAGTAAATGCGATGCTAAAAAAGGCAAACATCCAAAACTACTCCATCTATTTTCGCGACGGACAATTATTCAGTTACCTGGAATACACGGGTGTTGATTTTGATGCCGACATGAAAATAATGGCTGCCGACTCGATTACCAACGAATGGTGGAAATTAACAGACCCGTGCCAGGAACCCGTAGATTCTGCTGAAGAAGGAGTTTGGTGGGCTGACCTGGAAGAGGTTTATCATTTGGATTAGACAAAAAAGCATCAAAAAAAAAAACGCTGCCCAAAATGAGCAGCATTTTTTTTATGTTGCATTCAATTGAATTTCAATTAATCAATAATCTCAAACCCGGTATAAGGAATCAACGCTTTAGGAACTTTAATTCCTTTTGGAGTTTGGTTATTTTCCAACAAAGCAGCAACAATTCGTGGCAATGCCAATGCACTTCCATTTAATGTGTGTGCCAGCTGCGGCTTTTTAACTCCTTCTTCGCGGAAACGCAATTTTAAACGATTAGCTTGAAAAGTTTCGAAGTTAGAAATTGAACTCACCTCTAACCATTTTTCCTGAGCTGCCGAATACACTTCAAAATCGAAAGTTAATGCCGATGTAAAACTAATATCGCCACCACAAAGGCGCAATAAACGATAAGGTAATTCCAGTTTTACAATCAAACTTTCCACATGTTTTACCATTTCATCTAAAATCTTATACGATTTTTCGGGGTGTGCAATTTGCACCACTTCAACTTTATCAAACTGGTGTAAACGATTTAAACCACGAACATCTTTTCCGTAAGAACCTGCTTCGCGACGGAAACAAGCACTGTACGCAGTATTTTTATAGGGAAGATTTTTTGCGTCTAAAATAACATCGCGGTAAATATTGGTTACCGGAACTTCGGCGGTTGGAATCAAATACAAATTATCTTCAGTCGCATGATACATTTGCCCCTCTTTGTCGGGTAACTGACCGGTTCCAAAACCGGAAGCTTCGTTCACCAAAAGTGGCGGTTGAATTTCTTCGTAACCGGCTTTCGATGCTTCAGCTAAAAAGAAGTTTATTAATGCGCGTTGTAATTGCGCACCTTTTCCACGGTACACAGGAAATCCTGCACCGGTTAGTTTTACACCCAATTCAAAATCGATAAGATTATATTTTTGCGCCAACTCCCAATGTGGAAGTGCATTTTCGCCCAACACCGGCATTTCGCCTTTTGTTGTTAATACCACATTATCATCTTCTCCTTTTCCTAGCGGAACAGAATCGTGCGGTAAGTTTGGCAATTGAACCAATAAATCGTTTACTTTTCCCTCGATTTCAGCAAAATCAACATCAACTTGTTTAATGTTTTCTTTCAATTCTGTAGTACGTGCTTTGGCAGCATTTGCTTCCTCTGCTTTGCCTTCACGAAAAAGTAATCCAATCTCTTTGGAAATTTTATTCATTTCGGACTTTGCCTGGTCGGCCTCACTCTGCAATATATTTTTTTGACGATATAAATCGATTATAGTTGAAACAATTTCAGAAGCATCGAAATTTTTTCTTTTCAACTTCTCGATTACCAACTCCGGATTGTCCTGAATGAATTTCAGATTAAGCATTTTATTCTGATTTAATTTTGAGTCGCAAATTTATAAATATTAATTATTCGATTTTTGATTCTTGGAGCTTTTCTTTATACGTGGTTAAATATTTAAGACACCGGTCAGTATGACGTTTAAAATGGCAAGTTAATTCATAAAAAAACTCCTGCTGTTACCAACAAGAGTTTCTTAAATATTTTTCCAGGAACTAAATCCTTCAAAATCGTCTGAATGTTAAGCCAATGATTTAGCCTCTTCAATCCATGGAGCTGGGTCTTTAGAAGCATAACGACTTCCAGCAGCTTCAAGAATTACTTTCAGTTTTTCAACTGATGAACCAGCTAAATCAGCATAAGTTACAATACCAGCTTCAACCAAGATTTCAGCTAATTTTGGACCTACACCTTCCAATTTTTTCAAATCGTCACCTTTTGCTTCTTCTTTTGGAGCTTCTGCTACTGGTTTCTCTTCTAGTACAGGAGCTTCAACAACAGGAGCTTCTGCTACTGCCACATCAACTTCCACAATTGGTTCAACCGATACATATGAACGATTTTTTCTTTTCTTTGTGAAAACAACAGTACCTTCAATAAGAGCAAATAAGGTATGGTCTTTCCCCATTCCTACATTCTCTCCAGGATGATGTTTTGTTCCACGCTGGCGAATTAAAATATTACCAGCTTTAGCAAACTGACCACCGTAAATTTTTACACCTAGTCGTTTACTTTCCGATTCGCGTCCGTTTCTCGAACTTCCTGCACCTTTCTTATGAGCCATGGTAAATTTTTTTAATTATCCAACAATAGTTTCAACCTGAATTTGAGTAAACTGCTGACGGTGACCGTTTTTCTTTTTGTAACCTTTTCTTCTTTTCTTTTTGAAGACAATTACTTTATCACCCTGCACATGCCCCAATACCTTTACAGATACTTTTGCACCTTCTACTGTTGGTGTTCCAACGGCAATTTTACCATCGTTGTCCACCAATAAAACTTTCTCAAAATCTAATGAATCGCCTGCTTCAGAATCCAAGCGATGTACAAAAAGCTTTTTGTCTTTTTCTACCTTGAATTGCTGGCCGGCAATTTCAACAATTGCGTACATAATGTCAATTTTTAATGTTTACACCGGTAGGCGGGAAACAACGTTTTTTCCTCTTTTCTTGCCTAAACGGATTAATTTTCGGACTGCAAAAGTAGTTATATTTAGGAGATTAGCAAATAATTGTAATTTTATTTTCCCCCAAAATCAAGATGCTTTTTCTACAATTAACAAAAAGTCAATTTTGCGCGAACCTCCATAAATTTAAAGAAAAGTTGTACAAGCTATATTTGGAATAATGGAAATCACTTCGCCATTCAAATTGTTTAAGAATTGTTCCAATCTAAATTGCTCATTCTCCATGTTTATTTCTAGTTTGATACTTTATATTTCATAATAACTTAGTTTTAGGTCCTAAACAGATACACTTTTGAAAATTACAATCAACAGTACAAATCCAAGAACAAGTACCAACCCAACCAACAATTTAGTTGTGCGGTCTTGTTTTTGCTGAGCTTCAATATTACTGGTTACAATGGCGAGAACGTTGTCGTTTAAATCAGACAAGCACAATTCAAGGTGTTTAATGTAGTATTTCACCTGACTGTAATTCGCTACAAAATTGATTACAATCCCAATGATTATAAATCCCGAAAAGACAACTATATCCAGACCATCGAGTGGGCGGACTTCTCCATAAGTAGCATAAAAATACATCAGTGTTCCAGAAATAAAAATGAAAATATAGGTCGATGCAATCGATAATAAAGCAGTGAAAAACCGACTTCGTAAAAAAGTGAGCATTGCCGACAAATTCTCTTTTGTATTCTGTCCGTTGTCCGAGATCATAGCAAATCGTTTGATCACATTAAATTCGAACAAAACCAAGGAAATTAAAAGTACAATCCCGATCAAACAAATTGCAAAAACGGTGGGCGTTTTAAAATAGAATATTGCATCAATCCCAAGTACTATCGCAACCAGTAATTTTAGTCCAATATCAAGCTGAAGCATCTTTTTAACTTTATCGGAAACCGAACTCGATCGACTGGATGTAAACCGTTCAATTGTTTCACTTTCATAGCTTGAGGCTTCCATAACATTCTCTGTTTTGTTCCAGATATCTTTTAAATTTTTATCGCTCATGACTCTTGTTTTGCTGTTTGGTTAATCATCTCTTCCAACTTTCGCTTAATCCGCACCAGTTTTACGCTAACATTTGTTTTTGATGTTCCCATAATCGATGCAATTTCCTCGTAGTTCTTCTCTTCCAACCACAATAAAATTATGGCTTTGTCGATTCTGTTCAGTTTTGAAACACCTCGATACAACAGTTTCACATTCTCTCTTTCATCGTTTGTTTCATCAGGAATTCGGTCTGAATCCCGCAGCGGTTCAAACGAAAAGGAATTTTTACGTTTTCTGATATTGCTGATTGCCGTGTTCAATGCCACCCGGTACATCCAGGTACTAAACTGTGCTTCTTCCCTAAAATTGATATACGACTTCCAGAGCTGAAGACAGATTTCCTGAAACAGGTCTTCGCGGTCAACCGGGCTATTAGAATAAACCAGGGTAATTTTATGAATCATCGCCTGGTTCTTTTGAATCAGTTCGCTAAACTCCTTTTTATTTTGCTTTTGTGGTTTCATTTTTTGGTTTCTGAAACGTTGGTCGCAAAAGTTTTGAAAAAACTACATTTTTTTGAAGAAGATTTTCATTCCGAGTGATGCGAATTCCAATTCGCATTTATTTTTACACTCCAAATAAAAATGGCGAATCGGAATTCGCCACACCCATTAACTCAATAACTCAATTACTTTGAACTGAATTAATTCTTCAACCACATCTTTAATCTCCGATATTTGTTCGTTTTCAATTCCAGCTTTAATGCAAATTTCTTCGAGTGTTAAATATTCACCATCGGGAAATGGTAAATTATAAAGGAACTTCCCCTGAGCAGTAGTTAAATTAATTTTTTTCTCTGAACGTTCACGGCCTTTTCCAACCCAAATTGCAACGCTGCTAAAATACTGTCCATTTCGTGCCAGAGAAAAACGTACTCCGGCATTTTTCTTTTCCCGTATTTTTGAATTTTCAAGCGAATTGTCTTCCACTTTTTTCAGTTCTTCTATTAAATCCAATTCGAAAGCAATCTTCTGAGTTTTCAGCGTGTATCTAAAATAGGGTCGTTTGCGTTCAATTGCACCTTTTTTTTCCAAAAATCCCAAATCGGCCATTGCTTCCAAAAAATCCTGAACCGTTTGAATATGCATTCCCAGTCGTGATGCTGCTTCCGAAGCAGAAATGTCGCGATAGTTATTCAAAAGCCTAAAAATATCTTTTGCAAAATTTTTGGAAATATATGTGCCAAATCTGGCTGCTTCTTCAAACTTCATAACTACGAGAATAATCCCATTTTAACCGAATTGAACCTGTCAATTATTCGCACTTTGTCGCCTCTAATATAAAAATCAGCGAAAGTAATCATCAACTGCCCTAACGATTCACACAAATGATCGAACGATAAATCATCTTTATAATCCAAATAATCCTTGCGCGAAATATGCACCGAAACCTGACCATCGAAATCAAAAGAAATCCACGTTTTGCTGAGATAGTTATAATTTGGTCTATACAACAATTCAAATTCGTCACCCATTTTAATGGGAACAAGCAGCACCCTGTTTTCTTCCTGAAATGGCATACAAACCAGATTTTTTTTCAAATGATTACCAAAATCTATTATATCATATTTCGAGCAGTCAACTACACCGGCAGGCCTGGGTCGCTCGGTATATGTTTCCGGTCCTTCTTCCACATCCCAGGCAGCCAATTCCATTACTTCCCTAACGCGGTATTTCAATTTTTTCTGGTAACCGATGTATATCAGCCAAAACATAAAAAAATAACAAAGTACAAGACCAATTTTAAAATCGTCGTTAAATTTTGGTTTGGGTCCATTAAAATCTGCAGGTAAATCAAGAACGATTAGAATAAAGCCAAAGGCCAGCAAGTAAAATGCAGTAACCAGGAAATAGTAATTTTTAGTTTTAAGAAACGACCAAAAACCAAAAGTAAATGAATAGAACATCATTATTCCACCCAAAACATTAAATGCATGAATGAGATTAAAAATAATTGCTGTAAGAAGAAAAATAAACAACGATACAATTGCAGGAATTAATCCTTGAATTCCTCTATCCGGTTTTAATTTTCTAGACATGACTTCAATACTTTAAATTTTTAATACTTCACTTTTAATGAACTATACAAATATAGTAATATATACCAATACAAGTCAATAGTTAAATATATGTTATTGAGCACATTCAACCATAATATTTTGCAATAAAAAAATTTACTAACAATTAGGCGGTCGTTGAAAGGAAATAAATCAGTTTATTAATTCCCCTTAAACCAAAATGATTATTATATTTGTTTTCACAGAAAAAACAGGCCAAAATTAGTATGGATAAAATTCGTCTAAACATCTTGGGGCTTTCGGTAAGCCAAACACAATCCGGAGCTTACGCGCTGGTTTTAGCAGAAGAAAATGGCGATCGGAGAATTCCTATAATAATAGGCCCTGTTGAAGCTCAGGCCATTGCAATTCAACTGGAAGGACTAAAACCTCCGCGACCGCTCACCCACGATTTAATAAAAAACATTGCCATTGCATTCGATATTGTTTTGCTGGAAGTTACCATTTACAAATTGGAAGAGGGTATTTTTTATTCCGAACTACTTTGCGAAATGAATGGCAAAGAGGTAATTATCGATTCGCGCACTTCGGATGCCGTTGCTTTGGCATTACGTTTTAAATGCCCGATTTATACTTCCGAAGAAATTTTGACAAAATCGGGAATTGTATTGAATTCGGAAGACGATTTTTCAACCAACGATTCATTTAGCGGCGAAGAAACCGAACCGTCCGATTCGCCGTTTGCAAATTATTCGGCGCAAGAGTTGGAAGAGATATTAAATGAAGCCGTTCAGAATGAAGATTATGAGAAAGCTTCCATAATTAGAGATGAAATTGACAAACGGAAGAAAAATTGAATAACAGAATGAACCAAGTCATTATAAAACTCTCTATTAAAAAGAGAATAACTATTGGCGAATTTCATTTGATTCCTTTGATAAAAACAATTTTAATTAGATGAAATATTTTTTCGTTTTGCTGGCTATTACAGCCGGCATTTTATTTTTTCAGCCAACGTTTGCACAAGTTACAAATTCCGTGCAACAACAACCAGAGCAAACTATTCAACAAAAAAACAGCGTTGATAATTCGCTCGTACTTTTATCAACCAAACAAAAAAATTCATTCTCTATAACAACTATATTAAGAGGATTGCTTGGAATGGCAGTACTTATTTTTATTGGATTTTCGCTGAGTACCAATCGACGAAACATCCCATGGAAAACAGTAATTGTAGGTTTAATTATTCAAATTGTATTGGCAATTGGAGTTTTATACGTTCCCTTTATTCGTTCCGGTTTTGAATTCTTTGGGCAGATATTTTTAAAAATACTCGACTTTACAAAAGTAGGTAGCACATTTCTTTTAGGCGACTTAATGAACGAAAATACTTACGGATTTATATTTCTTTTTCAGGTTTTACCTACAATTATTTTCTTCTCGGCATTAACCAGTCTTCTGTTTTATTGGGGAATAATTCAGAAAGTAGTTTACGGGTTGGCGTGGGTTTTCACCAAAGCACTAAAAATATCGGGTGCCGAAGCACTTTCTGTAGCAGGAAATATTTTCCTTGGTCAAACCGAATCTCCACTACTAATTAAGGCCTACCTCAATAAAATGAGCAAGTCGGAAATGCTTCTGGTAATGACCGGCGGCATGGCAACTTTGGCAGGCGGAGTTCTGGCAGCATACATTGCATTGCTTGGTGGCAACGACCCACAATTGCGTTTAGAGTTTGCCAAACACCTTTTAGCAGCATCGATTATGGCAGCACCGGCAGCTATAATTTTTTCTAAAATGCTGATTCCTCCCACCGACGAAATAAACAAAGAGATTGATGTTAGCCGCGATAAAATTGGAAGCAACACTTTAGATGCCATTGCAAACGGAACCAGCGAAGGCGTAAAACTGGCAGTAAATGTTGGTGCCATGCTTTTGGCATTTCTTGCGTTTATAGCCATGTTTAATTTTATAATTGGCAAAATTGGCGAGTGGACAACATTAAACGATATTATTGCCGAAAGCACCAGCGGAAAATTCAATGCACTTTCCTTGCAATTTATATTGGGTTATACTTTTGCCCCATTAATGTGGTTAATTGGTATTTGCCCCGAAGACATTGTAACCGTTGGTAGGTTACTGGGTGAAAAACTAATCCTAACGGAATTTATCGGGTACATTAGTTTGGCTGAGTTAAGGGCCAGCGGTGTTTTCTCCGAGCCCAAATCGATAATAATGGCAACCTACATTTTATGTGGTTTTGCTAACTTCTCATCTATCGGAATTCAAATTGGCGGCATTGGCGCTCTGGCTCCAAAACGTCGGGTTCTTCTTTCTCAGTTGGGAGTAAAAGCTTTAATTGCCGGAACTCTGGCTTCTTTAATGAGTGCTACTATTATTGGAATGATAATGGGGTGAGGGGAAAAGGCGTGAATGAGTGAATTAGGAAAAGAGGAAAGAAATAACTGGATTCTTTCTGCATGCAACCTGGAGAAAACCTTTGTGCAACTCTGTAATTTTCGTAAGTTAACGGATTACACAAAAACTCACTAAATACATTCTATGCTTAACGAAAAGCTTTCAAAAACTGATTCGAACAATTTAATTTTTTACAATTTTTTGTGTAACCGATTTTGAATCTGAACTTGTAATACTTGCTAAATAAACTCCTGAAGTAATATTACCTAAATCAACTTTTAATGTTGGGCCATTTTGAATGTCGTATCTTGTTTCGCGATAAACTGTTTTTCCGTATAAATCAGTTATACAAACTTCTACTGATGACGAATTAACCATTTCCATACAATCAATAAATAGATTGTTTGTACAAGGATTTGGATACATTTTAACTTCACTGTCTGCAAATATCTCTTCGTTGGCTGTTGTTATTGCATTCTCTTCGCTACCTTCAATTTCGAAGTATCCATTAGAAGGTAATATCTTTCTATTTTTTCTTGCTGAATTATCTTCTGCAATAATTGTATATTCAATTTTGTCATTTTTATAAACCTCAAATGGAAGTTCCATATTTCCTGAATAAGTGTCAGAACCATTGCTGCTCAATTCAAATGGTACTTGTGCAACTCCGTTAATTAGATACTCTACAGTTACCGATCCTATTCCAACATTGTCTGACGCAATAGCTTGAAAGTTGATTACTGCTTTTGAACTTGATACCATTGTTAAAGGATTATGACTTAATTGAGGAGAATAATAATCGGGTCCAATTTTAAAACTCAAAACATTTGCAGGAGCCTGATTCGGAAATGTTACGGTTTCGTTTGATGTAGATTTTGCGTTATAATAATAAGATACTTTCCCTTTGTAATTATTAAGTGGCAAATTTGCTTCAAACAATTGACTTGTTGTATTATAAGAGAATAGAACAGAATCTTTTGTTTGAAAATTATCGGTTGAAAAAATAACTTGAACTGAAGAAGTATTAAGTTCCATATCGCCACCTACTTTAATTTGAACGGGTAATTCTACAACTGCATCTTCCACATCTTTTAATTCTTTAAATAATACTGTTTCTGAATCCCAACCCATTTCAAACAATACGTTTAAAGTATTAATCCCTGGGTTATGGTTTGCTGCACCTTTGTACAAAAATGCACTCATTAATTCACTTTCGTTTGCCGAACCTGACTGAGCACTTTTCAAATGATAAAAACTTACGCCTGACACCCATGAACTTGGAACATAAATAGAAGATTTTCCATGATCACAATCTGTACCTGGACATCCAAAGTCTAAGTTGTTTGATGTTAATTGTTTGTGCAATTCAGTAGAAGGACTATTAAAAATTGAGTTATCTGTGATTCTTTGTTTGCTTGAATTATAAACATTATAATCATATATACTTGGAAAATTTCCAGTGTTATTAATTTCGCCTACTCCGTTTTCGTCTGAAAGAAAACCTGAAATTCCAAAACCATGAGCCATTTCGTGCAACACAACAGTAATAAAATCATAACTGGTTACCGAAGTATTACCATTTGTACCAAAATACCACGATGAATTTTTATTAAAACTACAAACGATATCCGCTTCCTCAGAATTGTTCAACTCTTTTCCAGATAGTTTTTCAACTAAAGCAATCGGATAATATACATTCGATATAGGAGCTGCATCAAAATTTTTGTAAAATTCAGTTGGCCTGCTATGGGCTAAAATATTATTTCCCAAGCTCTCCCATTTTGCATGTACCGTTATTGGAACCGAAGAATTAAGATGATGTTCCCAAATTGAAATTGCATATTCGAAAGCTGCTTTCGCGTCTTCAGGAAAGTCAATATAAGTAACCTCAATGTTGCTTTCTGTAGTACCACCAGACTTTAATTGAAAAAAGTCAGCAGAAGGAGGAGTGAATGATTTATTAACCTCGTTTAAACCAATATTGATAGGGCTTTGTCCTTCTATTTTCTCTGTTGAACTTAAATTTTGTGCTATTGAGTTGCAAACAGTTACTATCGAAATTAAAAAAATTATTGCTCTTCTCATGACCTTCATTTTAGTGTTGTTTACTAATGGTAAAACTAAGCTACGATAGGGCTTCAAATGGAATCTAACTTGCTGTAAACAAGAGTTATAAAGGAGGATTACGAGTAAGAATATTTACCTGTTTGCAGGATAAAAAAACCTACAAAAAACCAGCAGACAGGAAAATTCTTATCAGGTAATTGGGAAGTAATGCGCGTTAATTACTACTCTTTGGGCAAAAAGACTGAGAGATGACTTGAAAAGGGACTAGGGGCGTTAAGGTTTTTGTTCTGCACGTAGTAATAAAATAGATAAAACTGCACTTTTTATTAAGGTGAGTTCGAGCAAAGAAAGTCTTCTAAAGGATTGACTCACAAAAGAATTGTCCAATGCGAGTGTATCAACTGCCGGCTAACAAACCGCTACTTGGGCTAATTGTTGAGTGGTAAGTTTCAAGAGATGAATCTTACATCAAACTCACGTTAACAATCTTACTCATTCAATATACTAAAATTGGATCCAGGGTAGAATATAAGGAACCCCGAGATCAGCCATCAGGAATTATTTGATTAAAATTTGCTTCCTAAAACTTCAAACCATCGGCTATTCAATTATTAATTTACAGAGACTGCAACTAAAAACTTTAAACTAAGAGCCTGTTTAAATTTTGCTTTTATAGATATAATGAAGCATTTTATGCTAATGCAAGGGATCGGAACTGGAATACCGGACTAAACAAAGTGAAAGAAGATATGCCGGGAAAATCTTTTGAATGAGTGGAACGGTTATCTGTAAATCACCCATCTTAGCAGAAGTTTTTACGAAAAAATGTCATGGGATCAGCTTTATCAAAGAAAATAGCGGAAAGAGCACTTTAGAATAAATGGAATATCGGATCTGAAAAGGAAACAGATAGGGATAAAGAAATCACGAACAAAAGCAGATGGCTCAAGAAACCCGGAAGTACTTGCAACAACAGATAATACAACACTAATACTGCATGTAAATGCAATGGGGGAAACCATTAATTAACGGGGATGTTTAAAATTTAAAATGCTATTTTGTTAGAGATTGGAGTATTGTTTGTATGGTCTCAATCCATTAATTCTTGGTTTTACATGCCTAATTTTGTCCTGTTTCCTAGTAGGAGGCATCGAAATATCTAACCTTCTAAAACATTTATATATGGTATTTGAACTTTCTAATTATTTTATGGGAACCATTTATATTAATTTCTGACGCAACGAACACTAAACCCATGCTCATTGTTGTGGTTGTGCCGGGTGAATATAATGATATTGCAATACAGATGCCGATACCATGCATAATCACTACTGTTGACTGATTAATTTTTGAAAGGACATAAATTGAATTTTCAGTAAGTCACAAAAATAGATCAATTTTCCATTCCCCGATGAGTTGCGAATTTAATCGATTTTTCATTCGATATTTTTGTTCGTTTAAATCAGAAATTTACTAGTTTCGTAAATATTCATTCTGGAAAAATTAAAATTTATGAACCACAATTCTCACACCCACAATAACGCTTCTGAAAATCAAAACTTCTCCATCCACGAAATACGAAACTTTGGGAAAAATTTCTCTCCAAACTATGAACTTCCGCAACGGGTGCTGGGAAAGACCGGAGAAAAACTTTCAATCATCGGATTTGGTGGAATTATGCTGAATGATAATCCGCAGGAATTTGCCAACGAAATGGTTGCCAAAGCATTCGAATTGGGTGTTAACTATTACGATGTAGCACCATATTACGGAAATGCCGAAGACAAATTGGGCCCGGCATTAAAACCTTTTCGTAAAAACTGTTTTCTGGCCTGCAAAACCCGTGAACGCGACGCAGCGGGAGCGCAAAAAAATCTGGAGAATTCACTAAAAAAATTACAAACCGATTATTTTGATTTGTATCAACTGCATGAACTAAGTTCGGTTGAAGAAGTTGAACAGGTTTTTGCACCGGGGGGTGCTATGGAAACTATTGTAAAAGCCAAAAAAGATGGAAAAATAAAGCACATTGGATTTTCTGCCCACTCGGTAGATGCAGCTTTCCTGACTATGAAAAATTTTGATTTCGACTCCATTCTTTTCCCCATAAATTTTGCCTGCTGGAATGCCGGAAATTTTGGTCCGCAGGTTTTTGCTGAAGCTGAAAGACGGGGAATGGGAATCTTGGCTTTAAAAGCAATGGCGCTTACCACGTTAAATGAAGGCGAAGAATCAATCTTTAAAAATACCTGGTACAAGCCAATTAACGATGAAGAAG
>JABMPI010000142.1 GCA_013203755.1 Bacteroidota bacterium | reverse complement strand
TTAAAGAATATTTCTTTGTACATCGATTTTAAAATTCTGATTTACACGCTGATGGTAAGTTTTAAAGGAAATGGTAAATAGCAATTTTACAGTTTATAATTGCAACTGTTTTTTTTACTGCTCTCGGTTTACACCTTAAAATATTCATAATCTCGCTCCACCTTTGCTATTCTCGTTTTATAACTTTTATACCAATTTTCCTTTCCCATTTTCTGAGCAGTTAAATGTTCCAGATTTTTCTTCCAGTTCCCGATAGATTCCAGGTCTTTCCAATACGAAACGGAAATTCCAATCTCTTCTCTTGCCGATTCGAACCCTAAAAAGCCAGGTTGTACTTTGGCTAAATCAACCATTCTTTCGGCTATTTCAGAATAATCTTTTTTAACATCAGTTCTTGTTGAAGTAAAAATTACTGCATAATACGGTGGTTGTGGCGTTTTTGCGATCATAGATATTTGTATTTGGTTCTCATTTTTACTCGGTTTTTACAATTATCTCATCAATAGTACCTGCCCTTTCTGATTGTGTACAAAGCCTTGAATGTCAAAATAGTGCGAAGTCCAAACATAGTTTCCCATTGGCGCAGGAGTGCCATTTTTAGTGGTGCCATCCCAGAAATGTTCAGGTGTATCGGCCTCAAAAACCATTTGCCCCCATCTGTCAAAAATCTTTATGCTAAAGCGCGAAATATCCGCACCTACTCCAACTGGCATAAACGTTCTGTTTTCCTGTATTTCGCTGTTTGGACGAAAGGCGTTGGGAGTGAACACAGTAAAGGGTAATACCTTAATCACAAATTCGGTTGTGTCTTTACAACCATAATCTGAATTTGCGAAAAGTTGTGAGTTAAATTCACCCAATTGAGTAAAAGTATGGCTAGGATCTTTTTCGATTGAAGTGAAATCATCACCAAAATCCCAGAAATAATCAGTGGCATATTCTGTTAAATTGGTATACAGAATATCTGCATGTTCTATTAATGCCGAAGGGTTAATAACTTCGAATGCGGCAATTGGTTTTGGATGTACCCAAATCCAGTTGCTTTTTATAAGGGTATCCCAGCACCCGGTTTCTTGCGATGTTGAAATAAGTGTAATGTCCATCTTTCCTGAGTCGGGAATTACATACAGATTTGAATTACCGCTGGGATAAGGCAAACTATCCGTCAGCCAAGTGAAATCTAAAAATTCATCTTTAGGATCAGCAATAATTTCTAAGGTGTAGGGTTGGCACCCCTCTTCATTAGCAGTAAAAAAGTCGAAATGGGGTTTGCGTTTTAGAGTTATTTCAAATGGTTCACTTAAACATCCAAATTCATCTACAACAAGAGTCGCTTTCCCAAACGGATCATCTAAAACAATAGTAATAGAATCGTTTCCAACTCCAGTTTGATGAGCACCTTCAAAACTCCAATTGCAAAATGAAGAATCGATGTTATGTGTATAAATTAAATTTGCAGAATCAGGATAGCAGAACAAAGGGTCGGCAGTTATTGCAGCGGTTGGAGTTGGGAATACTTTTATCATGCTGTCGATTTGAAAACCAATTTGACACTGAGACAGTAGATTTGTAATTGTTAAGCCAACATCGTAAGCTCCGGTTTTGGGATAAAAATGTTCAACCGTTTGCAAATTGCTAATTGGGGAGTTGTCTCCAAAATCCCATTCAAAAAGCAGCGAGTCGGTTACATTTAGTTTGCCTTTGAACAAAACCGTCATAGAATCGCAACCTCTGGCTTTTCCTGTTTCTAAATTGAAATCAGGATTGGCACCAATTGCTTTAATTGTTGTGTCGCTCCAACATCCATATTCTTCTATATATAATTGTAAATTAGGATTCGAATTAAACGCTCCGATGGAAACTATAAAATTATTCCAATCCATAGAATCGATTAGTTTACTACCTCCGTAATCCCAATAAAAATCTGCATTTTCAGTTGCATTTCCAACATATAAAACTTGCCTTGAATATCCTTTGCATTTATCATCCGGATCTTCAACAAAATCAAAATTAGAAGTAGGGGTGGGATGAAAACTAACCAGAAAAGTATCGTTCGATATACATCCATTTAATGTTTTAAGGCGATAATAAATTTCATATTTTCCCCATTCTGAAACTTCAATTTTAGAACTTTGATGAGTTTGTTCGGTAACCTGTAATTCCGGGTTATTGGATGACCATGTAAAACTTCCTTCGTAATTCCATATCGAGTCAGGAGCATCAGTAATTTGTACAGAAAATTCACTGGTTGTTTTTCCACAAATAAGGCTTTCTCCTTCAATATTTATTTTTGGAACCGGAAATACTACGAGGTTCATTGTATCCCGAGCCGGGCAATTATATTCATCAAATACCGTAATTCTGTATTCATTGGTTTGGTTGGCTTCAAAAATTTGGTTGGTAGATAAAGTGTCGTTGTATTCGTTTTGCCAAACGTACTTCTCAAATCCATCGTTTCCATTTAATTCAATCGAATATGGAGAACAGCCTTCACGATATTCAATTCCCAAATCTACTTTCGGATCGCTTAAATAAACAAAAATTGAATCTTCTAATTCGCACCCATCAATAGTTGTCGTTTTTACGTAATATTTACCACCTTCAGTAACCGTTAATGTTTGTGTAGAATCTCCGGTATTCCACTTGTATTCATCGAAATACGGACCAGCGTCGAGTGTTCGGGAATCGCCATTGCAAAGTAAAAGTGTATCGCCGTGGAAATTTATACTTTCGCCTAAATCTAATACTAAATCGAGATTGAAACCTACACCGTATCCATAGGATTCTACACCACCGTAACCATAAACGTAAGCAAGAAATCCACGATCTTCGTTAACATTATAAATGTGGCGGGTTCCGGAAGAAATTGCTTTCTGGGCGAAAGAATATTTGCTATCTGGGAATGGATGAAAATCATTTGCAATAGCTAGCCCATCAAGCCTAATATTTGCTACTTCTTTAGTAAGCGTAATTATATTTATGTAATAATCGTTTATGTTATTAGATTCGTAAGCTACAAACGTTACATTGTTTTTCGATTGAGTAGTTGAACTCAAAATAATCATAAACGGATCGCCGTTTCCACCAGTATAATTTTTATCTACATCTCTTGATTGACTGTATTGTGCCACCAAAATTGGTTTGTCTGATAATATTCTTTTGGGTTCGTTGTAATAAAATACCTTCTCGCTAAACTGTCCTTTGTTTAAAATAAATGGAGCTAGTCCGGTAATTTGAATTGTAGTATTATCTGCAGCAGCCATTATCCGATATCGATCTTGCTCGCGTGATTTTAGTGGAACAGTGAAATACTCACGTCCCCAAGAATGAATCGGCGGAATTTGCTCGTATAGGTGATCCCAACAACATAGACCATTAGGAATTCGTGTGCCGTGCGAACCCGAATAAAAGGCTATTGGTTTATCCGAAATTACATGACTGCTTGTTAAATCTCCTTGTCCTGCAGAACTATTTTCAAAATTCTCAGATTGTACCTGATATATTTGCCCTTTGTTTAAAATAACTGCAAATGTTGTGTCTTTCGGTCGATTTTGGTCAGTAACTTTGGAAGGGGTTATTTCAACCGTTGTTGAATCTTCTGTTGCAACAATTAAAAATTCACTGTTTCTGCCGGTTGTTCCACTCACATCAGGATAATAACACATTGCAAAATGTTCTTTTCCTAAAGACTGAACAGGATAAATAACAGCAACGTCGGCTGAGTTCGAATCAAAGTTTAGGGCATAAACATTTACCGGTTTTTCTGAAAGTAAATGAATTCCTTTGTTTTCAATTTTTTCAGAACCTCTTGGTTCAACAAGATTCCATGGAATTGTAATTCGTCGGCTACTGTTTGCGTTTACGGTAAAAGTGCTAAGGTAGGGAGTTTCATCGGGACCAATTGTAATAGTAAAGTTTGTGCTTTCTCTGGCAGTAACAGTTATTTCAACAAAATGATTTTGTGCATTGTTTCTATCCCATCGGCCTTCTAAAAAACTAAACCAAAAATCGATACCTTCGGTAGACTTACGGCAAGGATTGGATGTTTCCTGGCTATTTGCCACAAAAGTAAAAGCAATAATTAAAATTAGTATAGAAAAAATATTTCTCACTCCAAATCCGAATTTAACAGTTGCTAAAACTAATGAATAAAAACAAAAAAACCGTACAAATGCTTGTACGGTTTTAATTTGAATCAACTAAAAAATAGTATTATATTTTTCTGGGTTTAATCTCAATCATAAGATGCCTGTTCGGTATTACTTCGTCCTTTTTTACGTGAATCTTTACAATCTCTCCATCGAAAGGCATTCTAACCTGATTTTGCATTTTCATTGCCTCAAGTAATAAAATTGTATTTCCTTCTTTTACTTTTTCTTTCGGCTTTACAAAAATATCAATAATTGTTCCCGGAATAAAAGAATGAATGAGATTCTCATTGGGAGCTTCCCAGTTTACCCTGTTCTCAAACTTTTTTGTAAAAGTGGTTTTATAAACGGTACCTTGAATAATTAAATCTTTGTACTCTTTTTCTTCTGACATGCTGATGCTTTTTTAAAATGGAGGTATTCCGTGTTTTTTGTTTGGTAAGAATACGCTTTTGTTTTCTGAAACTTGCAGAGCATGTAGAATTCGCGCCCGGGTTTGACTTGGCTCAATAACCTCGTCGATGTAACCTTGTGCAGCAGCAACGTATGGATTTGCAAATTTATCTTTATATTCCTGTACTTTTATTCTGCGCATTTCTTCAGGGTTTTCGGCTTCAGCAATTTCTTTTCGAAAAACAATATTTGCAGCACCTTCTGGTCCCATAACGGCGATTTCGGCAGTTGGCCATGCAAAAACAAAATCGGCACGCAGGTGGCGCGAATTCATTGCAATGTAACCTCCTCCATAAGCTTTTCTTAAAATTACAGTTATTTTAGGTACAGTAGCTTCGCTGTAGGCATATAAAATTTTTGCCCCGTGACGAATTACTCCGGCATGTTCCTGATCGGCACCTGGTAAATAACCTGGCATATCTTCCATAGTAACAATTGGGATATTAAAAGCATCACAGTATCGTATAAAACGGCCAGCTTTATCTGAGCTGTCGCAGTCGAGAACACCCGCTAAAACCATTGGTTGATTGGCTACAAAGCCAACTGTTTCGCCCTCCATTCTTGCAAAACCGATGATAATATTTGGTGCAAAATGCTCCATTACTTCTAAAAATTCAGACCCATCGGTAATGCTTCTCAAAATGTCGCGCATGTCGTAAGGGATTCTTGGATCCAATGGAACCATCTCTTCAATTTTTTTTCCTTTTAACGGAGCTTTTGGTTTGTAAGCAATAGCTTTTTTCGAGTTGCTTCTAGGTATAAAAGTTATTAGTGATTTTATTTGTTCGAAGCACTCCATTTCAGTAAGCGCATAAAAATGAGCATTGCCGGTAATTTCGGCATGTACTTTTGCACCACCTAATTCTTCCATAGAAATCTCTTCACCTAAAACCGATTTAATTACACTTGGTCCGGTAATAAACATTTTAGAAATGTTTTCTACCACAAATACAAAGTCGGTAAGTGCTGGTGAATAAACAGCACCTCCGGCACATGGGCCGAGAATTACAGAAATTTGCGGAATAACTCCTGAAGCCAGTGTATTACGGAAGAATATTTCTCCGTAACCAGCTAAAGAATTTACACCTTCCTGAATACGCGCACCACCCGAGTCGTTAATTCCAATAAGTGGAACTCTCATTTTTAGTGCATGATCCATAATTTTGGTGATTTTGCGAGCATGCATTAATCCCAAAGAACCACCTGCAACAGTAAAATCTTGTGCAAAAATACAAATAGGTTTGTTGTTAATGGTTCCGGTACCTATTATTACACCGTCTCCATGCAGCGTTTTAGATTCCATTCCGAAATCTTTTGCACTGTGCGCAACAAACAAATCGTATTCGTGAAATGAGTTTTTATCAAGTAGGGCAAGAATACGCTCACGAGCTGTGAGTTTACCCATTTTTGCCTGTTTTTCAATGGCTTTATCACCACCACCCTTTTGTACTTCTTTTTTCCTTTTCCGAAGGTCAAGGATATTATTTCTAAGTGACATAAAGTATTTATTAAGTTGTAAAATTCCCTAAATAAAAAGGGCGTTAGTATTTATCTCTTTTTTTAACGATGGCAAAATTATAATTTTTTTTCATTGCTATCGATAAATATAATTTTGTGTTACGTAAAAAGCAATTCAAGGATACATTAGTTTCGAATATTAATATTTTTTGTTTGAAAATTTGCTAAGAAATAAATAAAACTAAATGAGTAAGTGGTAAATATTAATTGCTGAAATTAATCCTTATCTCGCAGCCCATTTGAAAACGAAAAATGCAATGACACTGTAGCAAACATTCGGAATCCAAACGGCTACAAATGGAGGTGTACTTCCGCTAATGGCAAAAACTGTTGATATTTGCATAAACAAAATGTATGAAAAACTCAGCGCCAAGCCCAAGCCCAGGTGCAGACCTAGTCCACCTTTCATTTTTCTAGATGCCAACCCTGCCCCAATTATTGTTAATATAAATGCTGAAAACGGACTTGCCATCCTTTTGTGCCTTTCTATATCCCAATCTACAGAGTTAACACCACGCATTTGCATCGATTTAATTTCTCTTGTTAATGCAGGAGTAGTGTAGCTCTCCATTTCGTTACGCATGGTTTTATAATCGTCAGGAATCATATTTAAAGTAGTATCCATTCGGTAACCTTTTTCAAATTCCTCGTGGTCGTCGTATATAATTCGTTTCCAGTAATTATTAATCACCCATTTTTCTGTTTCAGCATCCCAACGAATATTGTCGGAAGTAAGTTTTTCAACCAACTTTGCTCCTTCAAACCGTTCCATTGTAAACTTATTTCCAACATTGTTAGTGCTGAATCTTTGCATGTAAATATATACTCCCGGTTCAATTTGTCGGTGTATATTCTGTTCTGTAATTACCCGCGTGGTGTTAATGTACATACTTTTGAAATTATTCATGGTTTTATTAGCGGGCGGAATAATAAAGTTACCAAGCGCAAATGATAAGGCTGCTAAAATAAATGCTGAAACCAGATAAGGCCGCATTAATCTTCTGAAAGAAACTCCACTGCTAAGAATAGCTATAATCTCTGTATTATACGCCATTTTTGAGGTAAAAAATATTACCGCAATAAATGTAAATAGCGGGCTAAAAAGGTTGGCAAAGTAGGGTATAAAATTTAAATAGTAATCAAATACAATTGCTTTCATTGGTGCATCCTTCGAAAGAAATTCATCAAGATTTTCCGAAATATCGAAAACAACGGCGATACTTAGAATTAGCGCAATGGAGTAAAAAAAAGTTCCCAAAAACTTTTTGGTAATATATATGTCAATTGTTTTGTAGAATTTCATCTGCCGTTACAATCTTTCTTTAAGTTTGATAACCATCTCTTTTTTCCAACTCAAAAAAGTACCATCTAATATTTTTTCTCGTGCTGTTTTTACCAGCCATAAGTAAAATGCCAGGTTATGTTGACTTGCAATTTGAGCGCCAAGCATTTCGTTGGAAATTATAAGATGACGAAGATATGCTTTTGAATATTTGTCGACAAACGAAGTTCCATTTTCATCGATAGGAGAGTGGTCGTTTGCCCATCTTTTATTGCGAATATTAATTGTTCCTTCGCTGGTAAATAACATTCCGTTTCTACCGTTTCTTGTGGGCATAACACAGTCGAACATGTCAACACCACGGTCTATAGATTCTAAAATGTTTACAGGTGTGCCAACGCCCATTAAATAGCGAGGTTTATTTTCGGGTAAATCTGCTGTTGCCACTTCAGTCATTTCGTACATAACATCCTCTTCTTCACCCACAGAAAGGCCACCGATTGCATATCCATCGGCATCGAAATTTTTAACTTGGTTAACGGCTAATTTTCGTAGGTCAGAAAAAGTATTTCCCTGTACAATTGGGAACAACGATTGCGAATAACCATATTTGGGTTCTGTTTTATTGAATTGTATAAAACAACGTTCCAGCCAACGCTGAGTTAGTTCCAGTGATTTTTTTGCATAGTTAAAATCAGCATCGCCCGGAGTACATTCGTCGAATGCCATAATAATATCAGCCCCAATTGTTCGCTGAATATCCATTACACTTTCTGGTGTAAACAAGTGGTACGACCCATCGATATGAGATTGAAATTTTGCTCCTTCCTCGCTCAATTTTCTAATGTCGCCCAACGAGAAAACCTGATAACCTCCACTGTCGGTTAAAATGGGTTTGTCCCAACCATTAAATTTATGTAATCCTCCCGCCTTTTTAATAACCTCCATTCCAGGGCGGAGATATAAATGGTAAGTGTTGCCCAAAATAATTTGAGCTTTAATATCCTCCTTAATATCGCGGGTGTGAATTCCCTTAACAGTACCCGCGGTTCCCACAGGCATAAAAATTGGAGTTTCAATTTCGCCGTGAGCTGTTGTTAGTAAGCCAGCCCTAGCCCGCGAATCTTTTAAAGATGTTTTTAATTCAAAATCCATTCACCATTTTTTCAGGAGGCAAATATAGCTATTAAACTTGAATTGAAAGGGTGACATATTCCGGTTACCCTGTTAATTTATTCTAATTGATAAAAAGAAAATTTAATTCGCTTTTATTCAATAAAATTTTGAATTTGAACTGAATGTTTACATTTTTGAATCCGCTAATTAAAATCGACTTTTCCTTATCTCGAATGATTCAAAATTTTCAAAATATTTTTAATGCATTAACTTTTATTGATCTGGTTTTACTGGCAACTTTTGCTGTGCTTCTTTTATCGAGATTACTTTATCTCTTTCTTTTTACAGGAAGGGTATTGTTTCGAAAAAAAGTAGATTCCGGCAATGCAAAAGCAAAACCTTTGTCGTTAATTGTAACGGTTAGAAACGAAGAGGAAAATCTAAAAAATAATCTCCCTAAAATTTTGTCCTTAGAAGATATCGATTTCGAGATAGTAGCAGTAGACGACTATTCGCAAGATAATTCTTATTTGATTCTGGGCTTATTAAAGGAGAGATACAATCGATTAAAAATTTCTGTATTGAATCAAGAGACCCGGTATTCAATGAAGCTAGCTCAAAATATAGCATTAAAAGCTGCCGCTAACGATTGGGTTTTGTCGTTTCCTGTAACTATCTCAGAAGTTTCAAATACTTGGTTGTCCATTTTTTCGAAGTGCATAAATGATAATAAAACGGTAGTAGTTGCTTATTCAAATATTGAGCAGTCGAAAGGGTTTTTTAATCGCCTTTATCGAATTGAAAATTATTTGCAGTATCAAAAAAGTATTGGTTACATTTTTAACAGTATCCCTTTTGTTTATTCCGAAGATAATGTTGCTTTTCAGAAAAAGAAGTATTTCGAAATGGGCGGATTTGCTCAAAAAATAACAGAACAATATGTAAATCTGGAATTAATAATTAATGCATTTATCAGAAAAAGTTCAACTACAATATTGTTAGAAAAGGAGAGTATTGTTAGAAGGTCTGTTTCGGTAAAACGCGAAGATTATATTGATTTATTGAAAAAATGCGTACGTATTGAAAATCATTTGTCATTTTTTAAAAGAGTGGTTTTGGCTTTCGATGAATTGACAAAATTGTTATTTATTCCGGTTGCAATTGTTGCGATTGTATCTCATCTGGTATTTTGGCCAATATTTGTTGGATTACTGGGGTTTCAGTTTATATCCTATTTATTTATCATAAAAATAACACAAAACCGTTTGAATGAACGTAAAATATTCATATCTTGCTTATTGTACGATTTAATAATGCCCTATTTAAAACTATTTTATAAGTGGCATTTTAACCGACAAAGCAAGAAAAGAGATGGAAGAGCAAAGTATAAAATTATCGGATAAGGCTCGTCAAGATTACGAACTGGTAAAAACTGCCATTCAAGGCGATGAAAAAGCTTTTGCCCGATTATTAGCCCGATACAAAGATGCCATCTATTTTATGCTGCTAAGAATGGTTAATAATCGTAGCGATGCAGAGGATCTTACTCTGGAAGCATTTGGAAAAGCTTTTAAAAACCTACACCAATATTCACCCACATTTGCATTTAGTACATGGTTGTTTAAAATTGCATCGAACAATTGCATCGATTTTTTGCGCAAGAAAAAGGGAGTTCATATTTCCATAGAAAATAATGAGCAAACTGAAAATGGCGAACAGATTCGGTTGAAGTCGAAAGAGCTGAATCCGGAAGAGAAACTAATTCGAATACAAAAAGCTATTTTACTGAGAAAGGTTGTTCGCCGGTTAAAACCACGTTATCAAATTTTAGTTGAATTGCGTTATTTCCGTGAGTTTTCGTACGAAGAAATTGCAAAAGAGTTAAGTTTGCCACTCGGTACAGTTAAGGCGCAACTATTTAGGGCGCGTCAAATGCTGTTTAAAATGATTGAAACTACCGAGATGAATGATTATAACTGATGCAATGCTGCTAAATGGATAAGATTTTAAAATATTTTCCCGATTTAACTTCAAAACAAATTGAACTTTTTGAACAATTGCAACCACTTTATGCAGAGTGGAATGCTCAGATAAATGTAATTTCTAGAAAGGACTTTTCTGAGTTTTACGAGCGCCATGTTTTACATTCGTTGGCAATTGCGAAATTTATACGTTTTAATCCCGGCACAAAAGTGCTGGATGTTGGAACCGGAGGCGGTTTCCCCGGAATTCCACTGGCAATTATGTATCCAAAAGTTAAGTTTCATTTGGTCGATT
This sequence comes from Bacteroidota bacterium, assembly GCA_013203755.1. Taxonomy (GTDB): domain Bacteria; phylum Bacteroidota; class Bacteroidia; order Bacteroidales; family Prolixibacteraceae; genus Draconibacterium. Next base: position 12,849 of record JABMPI010000142.1, on the reverse strand, counting down.
CCATAGGGAAAAAAATTAAAGTTGTTAATGGTGTAGCCGATTCGCTAAGACTTTTGAATGTTAAAGCAGAAAAAATTCGTGCAGAGGAGCTAAAAGAAGAATACGATTTTGTGGTTAGCCGTGCAGTGACGAAGCTGCCTGAGTTTGTTCAGTGGGTTGAGAAAAATATTGCAAGGAAAAAAAAAATGCAATACCAAACGGAATAATTTATTTGAAAGGCGGTGATTTGTCTGAGGAAATTAATCCTTTTAAACGGAATATTTTTGTTCAGGATTTAGCTGAATATTTTAATGAGGAATTTTTTGAAACAAAAAAGGTTTTGCATTTACCTTTGTAACTAAATGTAAAAAGGAAGAACCGTTCTATCGGATTTTTAAAATGACAGAACGGTTCTTTTTTATCCTTAATCCTTTATTCCTATAAAAACTCATCGCCAAACGAAACACCCATTTTCCGGGCTTTGTCGATAAGTGAAAACTCAGGTTTAACCAAACGTAATTTTCCACCAACTACTTCAAGAGGTACGGTTGTAACTTCGTTGTTTTTTATGGCAACCATAGATCCGAAATTCCCATCAGCAATACATTCTGCAGCAAATGCTCCGTAACGCGTGGCCAAAATTCTGTCCATTGCCGAAGGCGAACCACCGCGCTGAGTATAACCAAGTACGGTCTCGCGTGTTTCTATTCCTGTGTAAGTTTGTATGGCTTCGGAAACGTGTAAAGCAGCCGATTTCCCTTTTGGGTGGGTAATTCCTTCAGCAACCACCACAATAGAATAAGGTTTATTTTCTTCGTAACGGCTCTCAATTTTTTTGCAGACCGAGCGGATGTTATAATTCAATTCAGGTAATAAAATAATATCGCCGCCGCCTGCTAATCCCGAATAGAGTGCCAGCCAACCTGCTTGATGTCCCATAACTTCAATAATCATTACTCGTTGGTGCGAGTTGGCTGTAGTGTGTAGGCGGTCGATGGCATCAGTGGCAATTTGCACTGCCGAATCGAAACCAAAAGTTACGTCAGTTCCCCAAACATCGTTATCAATGGTTTTTGGAATACCTACCACATTTAATCCCTCTTTTGCCAACATGCTCGCAGTTTTCATGGTGCCGTTTCCTCCAATGCATACCACACAGTCGAGACCTAACTCGTTATAAGTCTGTTTTATTTTTTCAGGTTTGTCTATCTCTTTTTTGCCATTTTTAACCAGTTTGTATGGTTTTTCGCGCGAAGTACCTAAGATGGTTCCTCCCAAGGTTAGTATCCCCGAAAGTTGCGACTCTTTTAATTCAAAATAATCGCAATTTATTAAACCGGAATAACCCGCATTAAATCCAAGAACCTCCATCCCATATTTCACAATTGCCGTTTTTCCAACTCCTCTGATTGCCGCATTTAAACCCGGGCAGTCGCCTCCGGCAGTTAAAATTCCAATCCTTTTTGGTTTTGTAGAAGTACTCATATTCTTATACTTTTGATTATTGTTTTCGATTTCGATAACCGAAACTACAAAAGAAGTTTTGAATTTGTTAAAATTTTGGCAGTATAAATTAAACTTTTACTAAAAGTTGATATAAAAACCAGATAAAGTGGAGTGCAGTTTTTACTATTTTTGTACTTTCGCTTTTTGTATCGGTTTAACATTGAAATCAATAACCAATTAAATAATTTAAAATGAGAAAAATATTTTCATTTCTAATGGCAAGTGCGTTTGTTTTTGCAATTTCATGCGAAAGTGGCCCGGCGGGTCCAAATCAGTTAACTAAAAAAGAAAAAGCCGAAGGTTGGGTTTTACTTTTTGATGGTGAAACAAGCACTGGATGGCGCGGTAATAACCGACCAGATTTTCCAACTGGTTGGGAAGTTGTTGAAGGAACATTGCATTGCAAAGGTTCTGGCGAAGGAGAAGCCGGTGCAAAAGATGGAGGTGACATTTTATACGACAAAGAGTTTTCGAATTTTCGCTTAAAAATGGAATGGAAAATTTCTGAAGGTGGTAACTCGGGTATTTTCTATTTGGGAAAAGAAGTAGAAGGGTGGCCAATATATAAAACAGCTCCCGAAATGCAGGTTCTGGATAACGAAAAACATCCAGATGCGCGTGCTGGAAAAAATGGAAACCGCATGGCAGGTTCTTTGTATGACTTAATTCCTGCAAATCCACAGAATGCAAAACCAGTTGGCGAATGGAACTCAATCGAAATTGAAGTATTTAAAGGTAGTGTTTGGCACAGGCAAAATGGAGAAACTGTTTTGGAATACCACTTGTGGACAGAGGACTGGAACAAAATGGTTGCCGATTCAAAATTCCCGGAGTTAAACCCTGATTGGGCAAAAATGGCTAAATCTGGTGTATTTGCTTTGCAAGATCATGGTGATGATGTTTGGTACAGAAATATAAAAGTATTAGCTCAATAAAATATTCCTGTCATTTAGTAAGAAGTATGCTTGAGAGATCTGCTATTAGTTAAACAGATTTTGCTCTGCGTATAAAGGGATAAAATAAAAACAAGCCCGGTAAATTAAGTTTGCCGGGCTTGTTGTTTTATATTCTTCAAAATATTTTATTCCGGAAAATATTCAGAGTCATTCAAGATTTGCTGGTAGTCGCTGTTTTGCATCAATTCTGCAAGCGTTATTTCGGGGTGTTTTTGCATGTATTGCCGAACAATTTGCCTGCCAATCCAAACGCCTGCACGTGCTGGCGATTCAGCAGGAAACCCACTGGTTGTTGGACCGTCGTTTATGTAGCGGATAATATCCATGCGGTTTGTGGAAAATAGCATTTTCTTTTCTACCAAATAACCCCACATTTTAGCTTCGTTATTTTTGCAAAATTCTACTTGTGAGGTGCTGTATCCAATCTTCAACGAATCGGGAGTTGTTGGTAACATAGCATCTACAAAGTACATTAATTTACCGTGGTGAATTATATTCCCCATTAAATTAGTGGCTTGGTTGGTCTCTTCAAATTCGGTAATTCCCCACGCGTATGCAACATCCGAAACTAGTTTGGCTTTGTGCATATTCTGTATTTTGTATTGCGGCGTTGTGCTCAATTGCTGATAGTAGGAGCAATCTTTTCCGAGATATTTATCTAAACTAATACCGATAATGTTTTCAGCAGTAACTACAGATTGGTTAAATCCGGAAATATATACATACACAGTTGGAAGTTCTTTCTCGGGGAAATGGTATTGAAAATATTTGAAAGCCTTGTTAATTTGTTTTTCAGTATTTTGAAAATCAGAGAATTCATTCTCAACTAAATTTTTCACATTTAAAATCATCGTATCATTTACAAACTGCATAAATAAATCAGCAAACTCGTCGTCTCCAATTCCGCCAATTCGTATAATTCGATGGGTGAAAAGGTTGAAAAAATCGGGGTGTGCATTACTTAGTTCACTAATATCTTTTAAAGCTTCTCTGGGTTCAATTGAAAATAATTTGTCGTCAAATCGCACTATTTTAATGTCAGTTTTTATATCAGACACATTAACTTTAAGCGGATTTTTTTTGCACGCAAAAAAAATTGAGACAAAAAACAAGGCAAAAACTAATCGATTTAAAAGGCTCATCTTATTTCATATTTAATTCAATACGGTTCTATGTAAAAAATATTGCGAAATTGAACTAAAAATTGGAGATTTGCAATCGACTTTGAACTTTATACATTCAACTTTAAATTCTTTATATGAAAGTTGCAATTGCACAACTAAATTATACCATTGGCGATTTTGAGGGAAACTCTGAAAAAATTATTCAGCAAATAAATAGTGCGAAAATAAATGGTGCCGATTTGGTGGTTTTTTCAGAGCTGTCGGTAACCGGTTATTACCCGCACGATTTATTAGAGAAAAAAGAATTTATTCAGAAAGCCGAAGTTGCTGTTTCTAAAATAGCAACAAATTGTATTGGTATTGCAGCTATAATTGGAGCGCCAAGAATAAATGAAAGTGATAAAGGAAAGCAATTGTATAATTCGGCCTTTTTTTTAGCTGAGGGTAAAATTAAAAGCGTTCACAATAAAACATTGCTGCCTACTTACGATATTTTTGATGAATACCGCCATTTTGAACCCAATAACGAATTTGAAATTGTAGAGTACAAAGGTGAAAAAATTGCAGTTACAATTTGCGAAGATTTGTGGGACGAACTGCCAACTGCAAATGAGTTTGGGAAAGATAAATTGTACCAAACGTCACCTATGGAAGAACTTTCAAAGTTTAATCCTGATTTTGTGGTGAATTTGTCAGCTTCACCTTTTTCGTATAATCAGGAAGGTTGGCGAAAAAATGTATTGATTAACAAAGCAAAAAGGTATAAAGTTCCAATTTTTTATGTGAACCAGGTTGGGGCACAAACCGAATTAATTTTTGATGGAGGTTCGGTTTTTATTGATGAAAAGGGAGAAATCAAAAAAGAGCTTAAATATTTTGAAGAGGATAGTCTAATTATTGATACAGCAGATACAAGTGAAAAGATACTTCAAAGAAAGGCGGAGACCATTGAGAAAATTCACGACGCCCTGGTTTTGGGAATTCGTGATTATTTTCAGAAAATGGGTTTTAAAAAGGCAACACTTGGACTGTCAGGAGGTATAGATTCTGCTGTTACTGTAGTATTGGCGGTTCGTGCTTTGGGTGCCGAAAATGTACGTGTTTTACTTATGCCTTCAAAATATTCTTCGGACCATAGTGTAAACGATGCAATCGAATTGGCTAAAAATCTTAAAATTCGATATGATATTGTAAACATTCAAGCTGCTGTTGATAAGTTTGAACAGGAACTTGCACCACTTTTCGAAGGCACAGTTGCCGATGTTACCGAGGAGAATATTCAGGCTCGTGCGCGTGGCGTTTATGTAATGGCTATTTCCAATAAATTTGGGTACATTCTGCTAAATACTACAAATAAAAGCGAAAGTGCAGTTGGGTACGGCACATTGTACGGCGATATGAACGGTGGAATTGCTGTGCTGGGAGATGTGTATAAAATGGATGTTTTTAAACTTTCGCGTTTTATGAATAAAAATGGCGAGGTAATTCCAGAAAATACGATTGTAAAACCACCTTCGGCAGAGTTGCGACCCGACCAAAAGGACACCGATTCGTTACCAGCATACGAAGATTTAGATGAGATTTTGTTCGATTATATAGAAATGAATAAATCGCCAAACGAGATTATTGAAAAAGGATTTGATGAACAGGTTGTAAATCGGGTGATTCGTATGGTAAATATGAACGAATATAAACGATTTCAGGCGGCACCAATTTTAAGAGTGAGTTCCAAAGCTTTTGGCTTTGGAAGGAAAATGCCTTTGGTTGCAAAATATTAGTTAATTCCTTGAATTTGTATCTTGTTTAAATGAATTTCTTTTAATGATATATCTCAGAATTTATGTAAAATTAGTAGGAGGCATGAATCCTTTTCGTCAAAATTTTATAGCTTTGATGTTGTAAAACATACTTGGGAGACATATGTTAAATGAGAGGTCGGGACTAAAAAATATTGTTGATAATCCAAAGTCTATTTTTTATCTTTTAAATAAAGAAGAAAAAGAGGAGCTTCAATATCATATTTCATTTTTATATTATAAAAGTAATGAATTTGTTTTCAGAGAAGGGGAAAAACCTACTGGATTTCTTTTATTGGTTGAAGGGAAAGTGAAGATATTTAAAGAGGGAGTTGGCGGTCGCGAACAAATTATTCGCATGGCCAAACCACTTGGTATTATTGGTCATAGAGCTTTGTTAAGTGAAGAAAATCATATTGCTACTGCCGTTACTCTTGAAGAATCTTTTATTTGTACAATAAGTCCCAAATTCATTTTAAACTATGCTTTAAAAAATAGTGATTTTTCTTACAGAATTATTCGTAAACTGGCTGAAGAGTTGGGGTTTTCGAATTCAAGAACAGTTACTTTAACTCAAAAACATATTCGGGGAAGATTGGCCGAATCGTTAATTCTATTGAAAGAAAAGTATGGCTTCGAAAACGATGGAACAACTTTGAGGGTTCATCTTTCGAGGGAGGATATTGCTAATTTATCGAATATGACCACTTCTAACGCCATTCGAACGCTCGCAACTTTTGCTAACGAAATGATAATTGCCATTGACGGTAGGAAAATTAAAATATTGGATGCAAATCGATTAGAGCGTGTAAGTAAAATAGGATAAGTTGATCTGTTTGATCTCAAATTCTAAAAATCTATTCCTGTAAATAAATTCTTTTTACACGCTGAGATATACCCGTTAATACTTCGTAAGGAATGGTTGATGCATTTTTTGCTACTTCCAGTATAGATATATTTGGACCAAAAAGTTCTACTTTATCACCCGGTTTTACTTTCAATCCCGAAACATCCAACATTAGCATATCCATACAAATATTTCCAATTATTGGAACTTTTTTGTTGTGAATAAAGGCGCACCCATTTTTGTTGCCTAATTTCCTGTCTAATCCATCGGCGTAGCCAAGCGGAACAATAGCAATTTTGCTCTCACTGGAAATCTCGCCTTTTCTGCTGTATCCAACTGTTTCTCCCGGCTTTACTACTTTAACCTGCGAGATGGTACTTTTTAAAGTTCCAATATTTTCTAATGGCAAACCCGTATTCGACACACCGTATAATCCAATCCCAAGCCGCACCATTTCAAATTGTTTTTCTGGGAAACGTTCTATTCCGGCTGAGTTTAATACATGCCTGTCAATTTTATAGTTAAAAGCATCGGAAAAAAGGTGGTACAATTTTTCGAATTTCACAAATTGATCTTGGGTGAAACCATCAAAAGCGGGCTCGTCGCTGGCAGCAAGATGTGTAAAAACAGTTTTTATTTTCATTGAAGTGTAAATCGAAAGCAGAGTGATAACCTTTTTAATTTCCTCTTCAGATTTTATACCCAATCGATTCATCCCGGTGTCAATTTTTAAATGTATCGGAAATTCCTGCAATCCATATTGCAAAACTGTTTTCTGAAAGCTTTCTAAAAGTTCTAAACTGTAAATGTTGGGTTCAAGCTGGTAATCAATTATGTTTTGAAAACTGTCTTGTTCCGGATTCATAACAATTATTGGAATAGTAATTCCTGCATTTCGAAGTTGAACTCCTTCGTCGGCAACTGCCACAGCCAAATAATCTAAATTCTGATATTGCAAAAATTTAGCAATTTCTACATCGCCGCTGCCGTAAGAAAATGCTTTTACCATCACCATTATTTTGGTTTCCGGGTTTAGCAAACTTCTAAAAATATTTAGATTGTTAACCAATGCATTTAAATTAATCTCCAGTTGTGTTTGATGTGCCTTTTGCTGAAGTAGAGCAGAAATTTTTTCGAAGGTAAACTGCCGCGCCCCTTTTATTAATATCGACGATGATTTAAAATTGCTACGGTTAAATTGTTTTCGAAAATCTTTTGTTGATTTAAAAAATCTTTTTTTAACCGTAAAATCTTCAGAACGATTGGAAATTGATGAACCAATTCCGATTAGTTCATCAATTTGCCATTCAATTAAAAGTTCATTAATCTGTTTGTATAATTCCGTTTGTGGAATTCCTGATTGTTGAATATCGGACAAAATTACCTGTTTGTAAAGGTGTTCTTTTGCTGCTTGTTGGTGTAATACAGACAAAGCAATGGCAAGCGAATTTAGATCGGTATTGTAATAGTCGTTTACCAGCAGGCAGTTGTTAATTCCTTGTTTAATTTCAAGCCGCATGGCAATGGACTCCAATTTTTCAAATTTCGAAATAATTTGTGTTGGGTCATCCACTAATATCCAGGCCAAAGCAAAACAGTGGCAGGCATTTTCTATTGAAGAATCGTCGGTGAAAGGGATTTTAAATTGGTGGTTTTGGTCATTTATTTCAGCAACAATCTCGGTAAAACCATTAAGTTTATTAGTTGAAAAATGAATTCTTGCGTTTTTGTTTTTCAACGACCAGCTTATTTTTTCTATTGAATTTTGGGTGCAAAATTTTTCAATTTCATTTCGCGTAATTTCAGAATCAGTATTAAAAATTAGTTGTTTGCTTTTTTTGAACAGGCAAAGTTTCTCACTTATTTTTTGTGGAACAGAAGAGAAATTTTCTTGATGTGCATCGCCAATGTTTGTGAAAATGCCAATTTTGGGAGATATAATAGTAGCCAGATTTTCCATTTCTCCGGGCTGTGAAATACCAGCTTCAAAAATTCCAAGATTATAACTGGAATTCATTAATAAAATTGAAAGTGGAACACCAATTTGGGAGTTGTAACTTTTCGGGCTTCTAACTATTTTGTAGTTGTCAGAAAGCAAGTCGTTTAGCCACTCCTTAATTATTGTTTTACCATTACTCCCGGTAATTCCTACAACCGGGTAGTTTTGCCTGTCCCGATTAAAAGCCGCTAGCTTTTGTAACGCTTTTGTGGTGTCTTCAACCAAAATAAAATTGGCTTTTGTATTTACAAGTGCGGCGTCGGAAACTACAAATACAGAAATGCCTTTTGTTGATAATTCTTCGACGTATGAATGACCATTATTTCGTGGACCAATTAATGCAAAAAACAACGAATTGTTATTTTTGAAAAAAGTGCGGCTGTCGGTAATTATCTGTGTGATAATCTGATTTTGAAAACCTGATTTCTTAATCAGTTTTCCATTAATAATCTGTGATATTTCAGTTGTTGAAAATTTTAGCATTATAGTTGGTTTGCATTTCGATAACAACTTCTGTAAAGTGGTTCGTAATTATCTTTTTCACCCAATAAAACAACTTGCTCTTTTTCTGAAAAACGAAAAGAGAATTGTGCAATATTTCCACATCGAACACAAATGGCATGTAATTTTGTAATGTGATCGGCCACGGCCATTAATCCCGGTACCGGACCAAATGGATTACCTTTAAAATCCATGTCTAATCCGGCAATAATTATTCGAATGCCTTTGTTTGCCAACTTTGTAACTACATCAATTATTCCGTTGTCGAAGAATTGAGCTTCATCAATTCCAATAACATCTACATCTTCGGCAAGCATTAGAATTGTAGCAGAGTTTTCGATCGGTGTCGACCGAATTGAATTTTCATCGTGCGAAACAACTTCAGTTTCAGAGTAGCGAACATCGGTTACTGGTTTATATATCTCCACATTTTGTCGGGCAATTTTTGCACGTTTCAACCTTCGGATTAACTCTTCAGTTTTTCCTGAGAACATAGAGCCGACAACTATTTCAATGGTGCCAACTTTTTTTTGATTGTTTATATTACTTTCAATAAACATTTACGTTATGTGCGTAAGATTTGTACTTTTACAAAAATAGAATTTAAAAACATTAGCCTGCATAGAATGGAAAATAAAAAACTTTTAAAATTCCTGTTAAAAGACTTGGGTGAGTTGGATGAAATGATTGCAGAAAAAGGAAGTATTGGTTTTGACGAGCTGGAAATGGAATTTCTAAATACACGGGTAAAAGGAGCAAAAAAACTGATTCAGATTTTACACGATAGGGAAAGTACTCCTCGACTGGAAAAAAAAGAGGAACGAAAAATTGAGGAGGTAGAAAAACAAGTTGAAAAATTAGAAATTGAGGAAGGTGTAAAAAGTGAAACGGAAATAAAGGAAAATTCTGAAGTTGTGCAAGAGAAGATTATTGAACAAAAGGAAATAGTTGAAGAACCAATTGCAGAGATTGAGAAAGAGTTGGAAGAAGTTTCGAATGAAGTAATTCAACCTAAAGAGGAAATAATTGAGCAAATAGAAGAAGTAGAATTGGAAGATGAAATTGCAATTGACATTGTAGAGGAGAAGGATGTGGAGTTGGAAGAAGAGGAGCAAACAGAAAAGGCAGATCATAGATTGGGAGATAGTTTCTCAAAAGAAAAATCGGTAAACGATTTGATGAGTGGTAACAGTGGAAAATTAGAACATAAGCTTTCCAATCGGCCATTGGCAAATATTCAAGGGGCAATTGGAATAAACGATCGCTTTCAATTTATTCGTGAATTGTTTGATGGAAATGCCGAAATTTTCTCAACTGCGGTTTCGGAGTTAGATAAAATGGGAGATATAAACGAGGCGGTTGAGTATCTCCGGCAAAATTATAAATGGAAGAAAAACGAAACAAGCTTAAAATTTGTAAATCTTGTAAAACGAAGGTTCTTGAATGAATAATACAGGAAAATTAATTTTGGTGCCAACGCCAATCGGGAATCTTGAAGACATTACTTTGAGAGCAATACGAATTTTGAAAGAAGCAGATTTGATTCTGGCCGAGGATACACGTGTTTCGTCGCGCTTATTAAAGCATTTAGAAATCGAAAAAAAATTATCTCCCCACCATAAATTCAACGAGCATAAAACGGTAAGTTCATTAATTTCTAAACTTCAGCAAGGTTTTACTATTGCAATGATTTCTGATGCCGGGACTCCCGGGATTTCGGATCCGGGGTTTTTACTTACCCGCGCTTGTATCGAAAATAATATTGAGGTGGAGTGTTTGCCGGGGCCAACCGCATTAATTCCTGCGTTGGCCGTTTCTGGATTACCAACTGAAAAGTTTGTGTTCGAAGGATTTCTTCCGCAAAAAAAAGGTCGTCAAACACGGTTAACATTGCTTGCTGAAGAAACCCGTACCATGGTTTTTTACGAATCGCCGCATCGTTTGGCAAAATGTTTATCGCAGTTTTCCGAATTTTTTGAAAGCGACAGGCGTGCTTGTGTTTGTCGCGAACTCAGTAAAATGTTCGAAGAAATTAAGCGTGGTACGGTAACCGAACTTCATGAATATTACACGGCAAACCCACCCAAAGGTGAAATTGTGATTGTTGTGGAAGGGGTTTCAAAAAAAGGGAAATAAAGATTGGTGTTTTAAAATAAAAACTATCTTTAGCTCCCTGTTTAATTTAGCCGAATTCGAAACTATTTTATTGCTCTGTATTACTAATGAAGGGGAATTTTTTATTAGCATTAATTTCAATTTCTGTTTTTCTATTACTCTCAATATCAGTAGTAGCCCAATTAGATATTTCAGGAAGGATTTTTGATGAAGAATCAAATGAATCACTGGTTGGAGTAAATGTTGTTGTCAAAAATTCAACGATAGGAACAGCTTCTGATAATAGTGGTTTTTTTCGCTTGAAAGAAGAAATACAACTTCCTTGTACCATTCAATTATCAATGATTGGTTATAAAACCGCTCAAATTGAGATTGAAAAAAATCAAAAAGAACTGACATTTTTATTGTTAAGCGAATCCATCTTAAGTGAAGAGATTGTTGTAAAAGCCAAAGAAATTGAAGTTGAAGAAAAAACTTTTAGAGAATTGGGTTCGATGGTAATGATGGATGCACTTACTATCAGGGAATCCGCATCATCCAGTTTTTATGAAGCCATTGGAAATTTGAAAGGTGTTGATGTAGTAATGCAGAGTATCCAGTTTATGACTGTGAATGCCCGAGGTTTTAATTCAACTGAAAATACACGGTTTGTTCAAATGGTTGATGGAATGGATAATATGGCTCCAGGCATGAATTTCCCCATCGGAAATATAGCAGGTTTAAACGAACTCGATGTTGAATCCATTGAATTTATTCCTGGTCCGGCCGAAGTGCAGTATGGCGGAAATGCACTGAATGGGATTTTGAAAATGACCAGCAAAGATCCATTTAAATATCAGGGACTGGGATTATATGTAAAACCCGGAGTTAGCGATATTAAGGGAGGGAGTGATTATCCTTTTCAATTTAGCGGAAAACCTCAGTTTGAGGGAGGTGTTCGATTGGCAAAAGCATTTAACGATAAAGTAGCATTCAAAATTAATGCTTCCTATTCAAAAGGTATCGATTGGTATGCGGACGATACAACAAATATTCGCCCCGGGAATATCAAATGGGAGCCCGATCCGGGACACGATGCGATTAATAAATATGGAGACGAGGTTATTTCGGATATGCCAGTGGGTGTTCGAGGGGCCAATATTATTGTATCGCGAACGGGTTATCGTGATAGAGACCTAGTGGATAATAAGGTTGAAAATCTTAAACTAAGTGGTGCAATACATTATAAATTGAATGAAAAAGTTACGGCTGTTATTCATGGAAATTTTGGAAGCGCATCTACGGTATATACCGGAGATAACCGCACTGCTCTTTCTGGCTTTAAAATATACCAGGGAAAAGCCGAATTAAAAGGTGACCATTTTATGTTGCAGGGATATTCATCTATTCAAAACTCAGGAAATTCTTACGATGCTAAATTTTTAGCCGTTAATCTAAATAACGAAGTAAAAAGTGACGAAGATTGGTTTCATGAATACTATTACGCATATAAAGGTGGATATCGCAAATATGGTATTCCGTCGTACGATCACGAACAGGCTCGGAAATTTGCCGATAGAAGTCGTTTAATTCCGGGAACACCGGAATACGAGGAGGCAAAACAGAAAATAATTAATGATCCTGATTTTAGAAAAGGTGCTGGAATTCATAATAATTCAGGTCTTTACAATTTTGATGGAATGTTTGATTTAAACAAATACATTCAGACAATCAATATTAAAATTGGGGCAAATTTTAGGTTTTTCGATTTAAGTTCTCAAGGCTCTATTTTTCCAGATACATTGGGAAATAATATTACTATTTATGAGGTTGGTGGATTTTTAGAAGGTGAGAAAAACTTTTTAAACGATCGACTTTCGGTAAAAAGTTCGGTGAGGTTCGATAAAAGTGAAAATTTCAAAGGTCATTTTTCTCCTCGTTTCTCCGCATTATACAGTTTAAATAAAGCCAACAATTTTAGGATTTCTGTTTTAACCGGTTTTCGTAATCCCGGAGTAAAAGAGCAATTTATAAATAAAGATCTGGG
>JABMPI010000141.1 GCA_013203755.1 Bacteroidota bacterium | reverse complement strand
GTACAGTTTACCAGCCCGAAGAGATAAAAGCAATTGCTGATTTGGCACACAAAATCAATATGTTACTGCACATGGACGGTGCACGAATTGCAAATGCCGCCATTTCGCTTGGTTTAGATTTTAAAGAATTTACGGTTGATTGTGGCGTCGACATCCTCTCTTTTGGAGGAACAAAAAATGGAATGATGATGGGTGAAGCTGTTCTATTTTTTAATTCTGAATTAACAGCAAACACTAAATACATTCGCAAGCAGAGTATGCAGTTGTACTCTAAAATGCGTTTTGTTGGGGCACAGTTTTTAGCTTATTTCGAAAATGATTTATGGAAAGAGACTGCAACTCATGCAAATAAAATGGCTAAGTTACTACAAACTGAAATTGCTAAAATACCAGAAATAAAAATTACTCAGCCGGTAGTTGCTAACGGAGTTTTTGCGGTTGTTCCCCGACAAATTATTGAACCACTACAAGAACGTTTCTTCTTTTACATTTGGGACGACACAAAACCGGAAGTTCGCTGGATGACATCGTTTGACACAACCGAGGAGGAGATTATCCAGTTTGTTGCTTTAATAAAAAAACTTTTAAAATGAATTGATAATTTGTGGTAGGTGCATAAAAACACAGTTCGACTTCGCTCACCGTGACTGCCGGATGAACGAAGTCGAAGACTTTTAAAATTAAAATACAAAATGGGCTTATTTAAATACTATCCAAGCAATCCCAAAAAACTAGATTTAGAGCTGGAAAAGAAAATTTTCATTCACAGCTTGATCTTTCCTGCTACTTTTATTTTTCTGTTTTGGATAGTTGAAATAATTGAACAAACCACCGGTGTAAGTTTTGTGAAATTTGGAGTTTATCCCCTTCATTTAAAAGGATTGCCCGGGATTCTATTTTCACCTTTTATTCATTCCGATTTTAATCATCTAATTTCAAATTCCATCCCATTTTTCATCTTACAATTTATGTTGGTATATTTTTATCGGCGCATTTCGTATCGCATATTTTTTCAGATGTATATTTTGGCTGGTTTGTGTGTGTGGCTGGCAGGCAGAGAATCGTGGCACATTGGTGCCAGTGGAGTAGTTTATGCAATGGCAGCTTTTCATTTTGTTAGCGGGATTATTCGAAATGATACCCGTTTACTCACACTTTCAGTAGTTGTGGTGTTTTTATATGGCGGACTGATTTGGGGAATTTTTCCTATTAATCCGGATATTTCGTGGGAAGGACATTTGTGGGGAGCTGTTTCTGGAATTGGCCTGGCATTGTATTACCGCAAATACCTTATTCGCCGCGATAAATTTGATTGGGAAGAAGAGGAAGATGAGGAGGAGGAAGAAAGTAGGCAGTCGCAGTCGCAGTCGCAGTTTTCAGAAGGAGAAGAAAGTAGGCAGTCGCAGTTTTCAGATAGGGAATCGGAAGAAAATAAAAAAGGAGTAGATATTAACTTCTCCGTAAAATTGAAAACTGAACTACCAAAAGAAGATAATACAAACCACACTGGTCAATATTAAATCTGTTTACTCAAAATTACCGAATTCAATTAAAATGAAAAGAATTTGGTGTCGGATTCAAAAAAAAACTAATTTTGCTGCACAATTACGAAGTTCATTAAAGTATGATTAGCAGAAGGATTATTCGAACCAAGGTGTTACAAATGTTGTACTCCTATTACTCTTCAGAAGAGAAATCTATTAATAAAACTGAAAAAGAACTCTTTTTCTGCATCCACAAATCTTACGATCTCTATCACTATTTGCTGGATTTGGTTTCCGAAATTGCTGACTATGCTGAAAAGAGAATTGAAATCAAAAGGAAAAAACACCAACCCACAGAGGAAGATCTCGACCCAAATACCAAGTTTATAACCAATCAAGTCGTTCAACAGTTGCGCTCGAACAGACAATTAAATACCTACCTCGACCAAAAGAAATTAAACTGGAAAAATACCCCGGAATTAATTAAAGAACTTTACCTTATAATGATTGAAACGGATGTGTATAAAAACTACATGGCCGATGATAATCGTTCTTTTTTAGACGACCGGAAATTTATTGAGAAGTTATTCAATAAAGTAATTTTGCTTACCGAAGATCTGTACATTGTTCTGGAGGAGCAGAGCATTTTCTGGAACGACGACGTAGAATTTGTAATTTCAATGATTACAAAAACCATAAAACGTTTTAACGAGTTAACAGATTCGGATCACAGTTTAATGCCTTTGTACAAAGACCAGGAAGACCGCGATTTTACCAAAGAACTAATTCGAAGATCCATAATTAATCACAACGAATTACGCGCGATAATAGAAGTACATTCAAAAAATTGGGACGTAGAACGTATTGCATTTATGGACATTATAATAATGCAGCTTGCAATTGCGGAATTCCTTTATTTTCCAAGCATTCCAACCAAAGTTACGATGAATGAATACATTGAACTTTCGAAATTTTACAGCACCGAAAAGAGCCGGAATTTCATCAACGGTATTTTAGATAAAACATTAAAAGATTTAAAAAATTCAGGAAAAATCAATAAAG